>JAIFMP010000110.1 GCA_020048405.1 Hydrogenophaga sp. | reverse complement strand
TTGACGCAGTGAAGTTCGGCCCCATGGCCTGGGCCGATCAGGCTTTCAAAGGTTTTGGCCCGCGCGGCGGTTTTGGTGTGATGCTGGACGACTTGGCTGCTGCGTTCTGTACCCTGCTGGTGTTTGCCCTGTGGCGCTTCTGACCCTGAACGGCATAAACCATGTCAGAGCAAACTATTAAACTGTCGCAAGCGGTAGCGGCCATTTTTATTCCAAAAAAAAGATGGCCTCATGCTGGCCACAGCCGAAAGCTGCACCGGCGGTCTGATTGCCACTGCCTGTACTGACCTGGCGGGTTCCAGCGCCTGGCCGTGGACGGGCAAACGCTTCCAGTCTACAGATATACTGTATTGATATACAGCCATTCATTGGATGCCAGGGATCATGAGCAAAACCTTTTACGAATTCTTCGCTGGTGGAGGCATGGCCCACGCGGGTTTGGGCGACGGTTGGAGTTGCGTATTTGCAAATGATTTCTCCCCCATGAAGTCAGCTGCCTACCGGGCAAACTGGGGGAATGCATCATTGGTTACCCAGGACATTGCGTCTGTGACGACCGATCAACTGCCGGGTCACGCCGATTTGGCCTGGGCATCATTTCCCTGCCAAGACCTTTCATTAGCAGGAAACGGTGCAGGCCTGAACGGCACCCGCAGCGGCACCTTCTGGCCCTTTGTTGGATTGATGGAGGAGCTCCGACAGCAAGGTAGGCAACCCAAAGTCATCGCACTGGAAAACGTTTACGGCGCTGTCACCAGTCACGGTGGCCGAGATTTCGAATCAATGATCGAGGCCATTCATTCGCTGGGTTACCACGTGGGTGCCATGCTGATCAATGCAGTGCACTTTGTGCCCCAATCTCGGCCACGTCTTTTTGTCCTAGGGGTCGCCACTACGGCTAGCCTCCCCATGCAGTGTGTGAGCCGCACACCTAACCCCTTGTGGCATCCTGAACCACTGGTTCGGGCTTGCCAAAAATTGCCAGAGCGCCTTCGTGCCCAATGGGTGTGGTGGGACATGCCCCAACCGTCACAGAAGGTCCCCACGCTGGATGAAATCATTGAAATGCAACCGTCAGGAGTTGCCTGGCATTCAGAGGAAGAGACGACCAAACTGCTCGCCATGATGTCGTCGCTGAACATGCGAAAAGTGCTCCTCGCCCAGAAGTCCAAACGCGTCAGGGTTGGCACTGTTTACCGACGTACGCGCCAAGGTATTCAGCGTGCAGAAATTCGATTTGACGGTGTCGCAGGTTGCCTGAGGACACCTGGCGGGGGGTCCAGTCGGCAGACCATCATGGTGGTGGACGGCCCGCTCATCCGCTCCAGGCTTTTATCCTCGCGGGAGGCCGCACGATTGATGGGGCTACCTGATCAGTACCAACTGCCCAGTCGCTACAACGACGCTTACCATTTGACCGGTGACGGTGTGGCTGTACCAGTGGTTGCGCACTTGGCAAAGTTCATCATCAACGTGGTTGTCGAACGCTGCATGCACGCCGAACTGGCACAAAAGGCCGCCTGATGTCCAAAGCCCCGCGATCCCAGTCAAGCACCCAAATGCCGCCCGGCATCGCCCCAATGCCAGCTCTGGCCGAGGCGTTGGCTCAGTACAAGAAATCCCAGGCGATCAGCGGCAAAGGTCAAATCGCCACAATGATCTTTGCATCGCGCCTTGCCAGACGCGCAGGCTTGCCTTTTGATGTGGCTGCTGGCATCACTACCGAAGGCGAAGGACAGGTCAAAGGGTTGGGGCGGGGTGCCGTCCAAGCCATTCTTCGGGACTATGGCATAACCCGCGTCTTGGCAGAAGAAGCTGGCAGAACCAGCAGGGGAAGCTTGGGCAGTATCAGGAGTTACCTGAATTTTCTGAATGACATTCATGCCCAAGGTTTGGCGGACACCGCCTGCATAGAAGCTTGGTGGGTGGAGCAGGCCAAGCAGTTTTTCAACGCCAAGCCTTTCTCACTTCGATTTGAGGAAGGCAAGTCTTTACGCTTTGTTATCCGGGACTTGCTTGAACAAGCAAGAAAGCGACAACAGGAAAGTGCCGGAACGATGTTTGTAGGGGCCATGCTCCAACACCTGATAGGCGCAAAGCTCTCCCTTGTGATGCCTGATGTGACCATTCAACACCACGGCTTTTCAGTGGCAGACGCACCAGGCGGGAGATCAGGCGACTTTGATATCGGCAACACGTCTTTGCACGTCACGACCACGCCCGGCGAGGCCGTCATTCGAAAATGCGAGGCCAATCTGGCAGCAGGACGTAGACCCATCATCATCACGGTCCACAACATGCTGCCAGCCGCCGATGCGTTCGCCGAAGCAATTGGTATATCGGAGCAACTAGACGTACTGGATGCAGAGCAATTCATCGTGGCGAATCTCCATGAGTTAGGCGGATTCGAATCCGCCCAACGGCGTGTGACGGTTGAGGCCTTGATTGACCGTTACAAAGGCATAGTTGACGCACAAGAAACCGATCCCAGTTTGCGCATCACGAAAGGCTAAGTCCGTGGCTTTCCGAATACAGCAAAACTGCTGGCCAAATCTGCACAAGCCTCATGGCTTGGGCGGACCAGACCTTCAAAGGTTTTGGCCCGCGCGGCGGCTTTGGCGTGATGCTGGTCGACCTGGCCGCCGCCTTCTGCACCCTGCTGCTGGTCGCCATCTTGCGTTTCTGACTCTGAACAGCATAAACCATGTCAGAGCAAACTATTGAACTGGCACAAGCGGTAGCGGCCATTTTGATTAATAAAACTGGCCTGATGCTCGCGACAGCCGAAAGCTGGCCTGCACCGACCTGGCTGGCTCCAGCGCCTGGTTCGAGCGGGGGTTTGTGACCTACAGCAACGCCGCCAAAACAGAATTGCTGGGCGTGCCGGCAGAACTGATCGCACAACACGGTGCCGTGAGCGAGCCGGTGGTGCGCGCCATGGCCGCAGGCGCGGTGGCGCATTCACGCGCCCAGGTGGCGGTGGCAGTGACCGGAGTGGCGGGGCCCAGCGGTGGAAGCCCCGACAAGCCGGTGGGCACGGTGTGGCTGGGCTGGAGCGTGGGTGGGCACATCACCACCGAGTGTTGCCACTTTGGGGGTGACCGGGCGGCTGTGCGCCAGGCCACCGTCAACCATGCACTCGCCCAACTTGTCAGCCTGCTGACGCGCTGACTGGCATCACATGCGCCGCCACCCCGCGCCGGGGCGCAGGCGGCACCACGGGGGCGTGGCCCAACCGGGCCCACATCTGCACCGTGTGGGTGGGCAAGGGTGCTCCCACCAACTGGTGAATGGCCGCATACGTGCCTGCCTGCTCGGGGTATTCCTGCAAGGCCTGTTGCAAGGGGTGCATGCTCAGGCCTTGGGCTGAGGCAGCCAACTGTGCCCTGGCATAAGCGCGGCCCGCCAACACCTGGGTGCTGCGGCTGTTGCCCTGTGTCGTGAACCAGAAAAACGCGGGTGTGGTCGCCAGCTTGGCATTGAACTCCTTGATCTGCGCGGCAATGTTGCTGTCGCCGGGCGCAGGGGCTTTGGTGCGGTCAAACAGGCCCAGTGCCGTGACGGCGCGCACAAACGGTTTGTTGATGGAAATGCCGTCGCGGTGCTGGTTGATCTCTGCCGGGCCGATGCGCAGGTATTGGTACGACTCCAGGATGGTGCGTGGTGTTTCAAGCTCGATGCGCCAGGCATCCATCGCAATCTGGCGGTGCTGGTCGCGCTGCGTGGCCTGTGCACTGCCCACAAAACCGGTGACTGTGTTCGGCACCACCGCGCTGGCGGCAATCGCGGCCAATGCGTCGACAGCGGGCTCTCTGGCCTCGTAGGCCTCGCGGTTGGTGCGGCGCTTGAACACCTGCTGGAACAGCGGGTCTGGGCGGATGCTGGCATCGGGTGAGAGCCTGATGAGCGCTGTGGGGCGTTGGTCAATGTGCGTTGGGCCGAATTCGCCTTGCGGGAACAGTTGAATGTCTGCGCGCAGGCCCACCTGCCTTGCGGCAAGGTTCAGCAACTCCAGGAACGTGCCCTGGCTCATCATCATCTGCCGTGAGAACGGATCGGTCTCAGGCAGCAGGCGAGAACGGTCGCAATACAAGGTGATGCTGCCAGGCTGGCGCAAGTCCACCAGCCATGACTGCAGGTTGTGCGAATGCGGCGCCAGGATGGCATGCGCCAGCATCCAGTGGCGCGGGTCGGTGCCCGCAGCAGGCGGTTGCCCGGGCCCCTGCCAGGCGGTCAGAGCCTCTGCGGGCAAGTCAGCAGAGCACCCCGACAAGGTGCCAGTGGTGGCGGCGGTGACCACACCCCCGCCCAGCAAACGAATGAACAATCGACGTTCCATGGTTCAACCTCTCAGTGGTTCAGCAGTGAAATCAACGGCAGGTGTGGCGCTGATGGAGCCCGAAGGCAACAGACGGAGTTCACGCAGCGCGTTGGCAACAGCCAGGTCAAAGGGTGTGTGTGGCTCGGAGCCAATCAGCGCCAGCAAAGTGGTGTTGTCCAGCTGGTGCGGCACTTGCCACAGGTAGCGCATGGCAACCAGGGAGGCCCAGTCGGGCTTGAGGGGTGCCAACAAGCGGATCAACGGCCAGGGCAAGCCGCCTGCCTTCAGCGGCTGCGATGCATGTGTGTTCAATGCGGCCAGCCAGTCGGCACCACTGACGGTGTGACCGGCAAAGTGCAGTGCGTGGTATTGGCCGTTTGGACGGTGCGGCAGGGCTTCGGCCACGCGCACAAAAGTGGCGGCCAGATCTGGCAGGTAGGCCCAGGCCTTGTGCACGTCCATGTGGCCGGGGTAGGTGAAGCGACCTTTCGCAAAGTCTTTCACCATGGCCATGTCCAGCCAGGTTCCGCTGCCACTGCCGAAAAAGTCGCCTGCACGCAGCGTGACGGCGTTCAGCCCCTGGTGTGCCGCTGCCTGGGTCATCTGCGCCTCCAGCGCCAGACGGGTGCGACCTTGTTCCGTGGTGGGCAGCTGCGCGGTGTCAGCCTTCAACTGGCCAGGCATGCCGCGCCCGAAGTTGTAGACATTGCCGGGGAACATCA
>JAIFMP010000148.1 GCA_020048405.1 Hydrogenophaga sp. | reverse complement strand
GACTCAGTGTGCCCTGGCTGAGCATGCGCAGTTTCTCAACCAGGTGGGGTTCGGGCACAAAGGGGGCCAGCGCCATCCAGACGGTGCCCAGCACGGCCCAAAGCAGGGGAATGCGATCAAGCCACTTCATGGGCGCAGGTGAGGGGTGTGGTGCATGACCCCACTGTAGCCGCTGACCGGCCTGTTCAGCTTCCCATGGTGTGGCGCAAGATGAAAAATCCCAATGCAGCCATCACAGCCGATGCGGGCACGGTTATGACCCATGCGGCAGCGATGCGCAGCAATTGCGAGCGTTTGACCAGCTCGCGCCGGTACACTTTTTTCAGCGTTTTGCGCTCGGGCTTTGAGAAATGGGCCATGTCCTGCTGTTGTTTGACGCGGGTTTTCAGGTCAGACAGCATCTGGCCCTTGTCTTTGACTGTGGCGTTTTTGAACTCGTTCAGGAACTGGTCGAGGGCTGCCTGGTCGGCTTCAGGGTGGTGCGATTTGATTTCCTCCACCAGTCGGTCGTAGCGGTTCTTGAGGTACTCGCGCAGAAAGCCCACACCAAACACAGCGCCAACGGCGATATGGGTGGAACTGACCGGCATACCGAGTTCACTGGCGATGATCACGGTCAGCGTGGCTGACATGGCAATGCAGTAGGCCCGGATTTTGTCCAACTCGGTGATTTCAGACCCCACGGTGCGTATGACGCGAGGGCCGTACAGTGCCAGCCCCACCGAGATGCCCAGCGCCCCGACCATCATCACCCACAGGGGCACTGGCGCATCTTTGTGGATGACACCGTTAACTGAAGACGCCACATCCACGATGGCTGCCAGCGGGCCCACTGCGTTGGCCACGTCGTTGGAACCGTGGGCAAAGCTGAGGAGAGCGGCGGCAAAAATCAGTGGCAGTGTGAACAGGTCATTCACCGCTTCTTTGTTGTTGGCCATGTTGGCTGCGTGTTTTTGCAATGCACCACGCACCAGCACAAACACCACCACTGCTGCAGCCAGCCCCACCATAGCGGCGGTGGGTGTATTGACCTTCACCAGTTTGCTCAGGCCCTTGAGCAGCAGGTACGTCACAAAGCTCCAGCCCATGAAGGCCATCAGCCATGGCACCACGGTGCGTGCGGCGGCCACTTTGTCGGCTTGGTAGGTGATGCTGCGTTTGACCAGGTAGAGCAGCGCGGCAGCCACCAATCCGCCCAGCACGGGCGAAATCACCCAGCTGGCCGCAATCTGGCCCATCTTGCCCCACGCCACGATGTCCATGCCGGCCGCCGCTATGCCGCCGCCGATCACCGCCCCCACAATGGAGTGGGTGGTCGACACCGGTGCCCCCACCGCTGTGGCCGCGTTCAACCACAGCGCGGAGGCAAGGAGGGCGGCCATCATGACCCAGATGAAGGTCTGGCTGTCCGAGATCATGGCCGGGTTGATGATGCCGTTGCGGATGGTGCCCACCACTTCACCGCCTGCAATCACCGCTCCTGCCGCCTCGAAAATGGCTGCAATGGCCAGGGCACCGCCCATGGTGAGTGCCTGTGATCCCACGGCGGGCCCCACGTTGTTGGCCACATCGTTGGCACCGATGTTCAGCGCCATGTAACCCCCGATGACGGCCGCTGCCACGATGTACAGGCTGCCACCTTCACCGTTGCGGTACAGCGCGTACAGCAGCACTGCCACCACAAACAAAACGCCCAGTCCGAGGCGAGTGAGTTCGGGATGACCCTTTTGGCCAGCTTTTTCCAGACCGTCGATGTGCTTCAATTCCATGGGATACCTGTGTGTGGTGGGGCAATGTGTGCCTGAGCAACTTTGAATTGTTTCAGATTTATGTCAATCAAAAGCCAAAACGGTGACTGTTCGTTGAATGCGGCGCTGCCTGCGTTGCCTTACCCCGACTTGGCCCAGGCCGTGGCCGATCTGCTGGCCGACCCCAGCGTGGTGGTGCCGCCCCGCCTGGTGCAGGCCTTGCCCGGAGGGGGCAGCCTGTTCGTGATGCCCGCGCACGACAGCCGGGTGGCCATGACCAAACTCATCACCTTCACCCCCGCCAACGCGGCGCGCGCGCTGCCCACCATCCAGGGCGATGTGTGGGTGTGTGACGTGCGCACCGGCCAGCGTCTGGCGCTGCTGGACGGCCCCACTGTCACCGCCCGGCGCACCGCTGCTGTCAGCCTGCTGGCCGCGCAGCGTTTGGCACCGCAGCCGCAAGGGCGTTTGCTGGTGGTGGGGGCAGGGGTGCAGGGGCGCGCGCATCTGGAGGCGTTTGCTGCTGGGCTCGGCACCACGGAGGTGTGGGTGGCCTCGCGCAGCCCCGCCAGTGCCCATGCGCTGGTGGCCCATGCCCACAGCCTGGGTTTGCGCGCCAGCGTGGTGGCCGATGCCGACGCTGCTTTGCCCGATTGCCCACTGGTGGTGACGTGCACGCCTGCCAGTGGTGTGGTGCTGAGCGCCTTGCCGGGCACAGGCCATTTTGTGGCAGCGGTGGGGGCCTTCACACCCCGCATGGTGGAGTTACACCCCGACCTGTGTCGGCACGTGGCCGAACACGGCAGCATCGTGGTGGACACGGCCGATGCCACGCATGAAGCGGGCGACCTGTTGCAGGCCGGGCTGGATGTGGCAGTGTTCCCCACGTTGGCCGATGTGGTCACGGGTCGCAGGGCCGTGGGGGCACGAGGCCCGGTGCTGTTCAAAAGCTGCGGCTGGGCGGGGTGGGACTTGGCCGCAGCGCGTCTGGCCACCGGGGCGGGTGCTTGAGCGCTGACGCCCGCAAAAGCCACAACCTGCGTGGCATCGTGGCCATGCTGTTGGCCATGGGCTGCTTCTCGGTGATGGACACAGCCATCAAAACCCTGAGCGCCCATTACCCCCCGCTGCAGGTGGCGGCTTTGCGCGGCCTGTCGGCCTGGCCGCTGGTGCTGGCCCATGTGATGTGGCAGCGCCAGGTGGGCAGCCTGTGGCGGGTGCGCTGGCCGCTGCACCTGCTGCGCGGGGCGTTGACCGTCACCATGTTGGCGCTGTTTTCGCACGCGGTGCAAACCTTGTCGCTCACCTCGGCCTACGTGCTGTTTTTCACTGCGCCGGTGTGGGTCACTCTGTTGTCGGGGCCGGTGCTGGGCGAGCGGGTGCCGCGCGCCAGTGTGTGGGCCGTGGCGCTGGGGTTGGCCGGGGTGTGGGTGGCGCTGCGCCCGGGGCCTGATTTTTGGGCCGATGTGTGGCGCTCCAGCGCCTCGCTGGCGGTGCTGGCCGCAGCGGCGTGCTACGCCGTGGCTGCCGTGGCGGGCCGCGTGCTCACCCGCACCGACAGCCCGGCCAGCCTGGTGTTCTGGACCACCACATTGCTGGCGCTGGGTGCCACGGTGCTGGCCGTGCCTGGTTGGCAGCCGGTGAGCATGGTGCATGCGCCCTGGCTGTTGCTGCTGGCGGTCACGGGCATGGCGGGGCAGGTGGCCATCGTCGAAGCCTTCCGCCACGGGCAGGCCGCCGTGGTGGCCCCATTTGAATACTCGGCCCTGGCCTGGGGCGTGTTGCTGGACGCCTTGCTGTGGCAGGTGTGGCCCAGTGGCTGGACCTGGGGCGGTGCCGCCCTGGTGGTGGCCGGTGGCCTGGTGCTGCTGCGCGCCGTCAGCCGCCCGCCTGCCGCTGCCACTGGAAATTTTGAATAAAAATGGCCTTTGGCGCTTATTGGAATTGCATCTGCAGCTATTCTTTTTTCAATAAGCGCCGCCGCAGCTCGGTTTTCAGCACCTTGCCGGTGTTGTTCTTGGGCAGTCTGCTGACGGTCACGTAGCGCTTGGGCCGCTTGAAGCGGGCCATGTGCGCCAGGCAGTGGGCATCCAGCGCGGTGTGTTGGTCCGTGTCGTTGGCAAACGCACCGGGCTGAGCCACCACAAAAGCCACCACCGCTTCGCCCCATTCGGCATCCGGCTCGCCTACCACGGCCACCTCGGCCACACCGGGGGCGGTCAGCAGCACCTCTTCCACCTCGCGGGGGTAAATGTTGCTGCCGCCGCTGATGATCAGGTCTTTGCTGCGGTCTTTCAGTGTGAGGAAACCGTCGGCGTCCAGGCAACCCACGTCGCCAGTGGCCAGCCAGCCGTCGCGCAGGGCAGCGGCGGTGGCATCGGGGTTGCGCCAGTAACCGGCCATCACGCTGTCGCCCTTCACCAGCACCTCGCCCACTTCACCCATGGGCAAGGGCTCGCCGTTTGGCCCTGCCACGCGCACCCGCACAGGGGTTTGCGCCACGCCTACCGAGGCCACACGCTGCGCGTGGCGGGAGTGGGTGGTGTCGGCCAGCACGGCGCGAGCCAAGGCGGTGCCGACCATGGGCGTTTCGCCCTGGCCGTAGATTTGCACAAAGCGCGGGCCCATCACCCGCAAGGCGCGCTCGATGTCTGCTCCATACATCGGCGCACCGCCGTAGACGATGGTTTTGAATGCACGGGCGCAGTCGGCGGGCGAGAGGCCATGGGTTTGTGCGTGCGCCACCAGCCGGTTGACGATGGTGGGCGCGGCAAAGGTGGACAGTGGCCCCAGTGCCTCGCTCAGCGCGAACAGCTCTGCCGGGTCCACCCCGCCCGAGGCGGGCACCACGTGCCTGGCCCCAGCCATCAGGTGCGGTATGGCATACAGCCCGCAGCCGTGTGACATGGGGGCGGCATAGGCCATGTTGTCGGTGGTGGCCACGGGGTCCACGTCCACCGCGTAGGCCAGGCCCATGGTCAGCAGGTTGCGGTGCGTCAGCATCACGCCCTTGGGGCGGCCGGTGGTGCCGCTGGTGTAGAACAGCCAGGCCAAGTCGGTGACCTCACGCGATGTGATGGACGGCAGGGGCTGGCCGTCGGGCACGGGGGCCAGCAGGTCATCGGCTTGGGCGCTGTCGATGTCCACCTGGTGGGCCACGCCCGCCAGTGGGCCGGGCGTGACGTCTGCCGTCACGAAGGCCCAATGCGCCTCGGCGTTGAGGGCAATCCACTCGGCCTCTGCCGGGTGCAGCTTGGCGTTGATGGGTACCACCACCAGCCCTGCCCACCACGCGCCCCACAACACTTCCAGGTAGCGCGGGTGGTTGTGCATGAACAGCATCACACGGTCGCCCGGTTGGGCACCAGCGGCGTGCAGCCGCTGGGCCAGTCCCGCGCTGCGCCGGGCCCACTGGGCGTGGGTGGCGTGCGGTGCGGTGCCGCGAAAAATGGCGGGGCGGTTGGGGTTCAGCAGCGCCTGGCGCTGCAGCAGGTGTGCAAGGGGCATGGGTGCTGGGGAATGGTCAAGCGCCCGCGGGCACGCTGGCAAACGTGGTGGCGCGGGCCTGGGGCCAATACAGGCGGAACACGGCGTGCAGATCGGGGTTGGCGGCCACTTCGGCATCGGTGGCCAGCAGTGCGCCTGGAGCCACGCGGGGCAACAGCCGGTCCAGCAGGGCCACGTTGTTGGCGTCCACCCGGCGCACGATGTGTTGCGGTGTGATCTGGTTGGGGTGCATCAGCCCGGCGGCCTGCACCAGCTCGTGCAAGGCCTTCAGGGTGTTTTGGTGGAAGTTGAGCACGCGCGTGGTTTTGTTGCCCACGTTGAGTGCCTGCTGGCGCACGGGGTCTTGGGTGGTCACGCCGGTGGGGCAGTGGCCGGTGTGGCACGCCTGGGCCTGTATGCAGCCCAGCGCGAGCATGAAGCCGCGTGCGCTGTTGCACCAGTCGGCCCCCAGCGCCATGGCGCGGGCCATGTCGAAGGCGCTCACCACCTTGCCGGCACAGCCCACCTTGATGCGGTCGCGCAGGCCTGCGCCCACCAGGGTGTTGTGCACCAGCCGCAGGCCTTCCTGCAGCGGTACACCCACGTGGTCGGTGAACTCCAGCGGTGCGGCACCCGTGCCGCCTTCAGAGCCATCGACCACGATGAAGTCGGGCGTGATGCCGGTTTGCTGCATGGCCTTGACCATGGCAAACCACTCCCAGGGGTGGCCGATGCACAGCTTGAATCCCACCGGTTTGCCGCCCGACAGGCTGCGCAGCAACTCGATGAAGTGCATCAGCGCCAATGGAGTGGAAAACGCGCTGTGGGCGGCGGGCGACACGCAGTCTTGCCCCACGGGCACGCCGCGTGCCTCGGCAATTTCGGGTGTGACCTTGGGGCCTGGCAACACGCCGCCGTGGCCGGGCTTGGCGCCCTGGCTGAGCTTGATTTCCACCATCTTCACCTGCGGATCGGTGGCGTTGGCGGCAAAGGCCTGGGGGCTGAACGTGCCGTCGGCGTTGCGGCAACCGAAGTAGCCCGAGCCAATTTCCCATATCAGGTCGCCGCCGTGCACCCGGTGCCAGCGCGAGATGGAGCCTTCGCCCGTGTCGTGGGCAAAGCCGCCTTGGCGTGCCCCGGCGTTCAGGGCCTGGATGGCGTTGGCACTCAGTGCGCCAAAGCTCATGGCCGAAATGTTGAACACGCTGGCCGCGTATGGCTGGGTGCAGGCAGGGCCGCCGATGGTCACGCGAAAGTCGTGGCTGGCAATGTGGGTGGGGGCCAGGGAGTGGTTGATCCACTCATAGCCTGGAGCTTTGACGTCGAGTTGGGTGCCGAAGGGGCGTTTATCGGTTTCGTCTTTGGCGCGGGCGTACACCAGGCTGCGCTGGGAGCGCGAAAACGGTGTGGCCTCGGTGTCGCTTTCAATGAAGTACTGGCGAATTTCGGGGCGGATTTTTTCAAGCGCAAACCGGATGTGCCCAATGATCGGGTAGTTGCGCCGCACGGCGCTGAAGGTTTGGGTGAGATCGCGCACACCCAAGGCGCTGAGTCCACCGAATGCCAACACCCCCAGCAGCGGCCAGCCCACGGCCTGCCCCAGCAGAAGCCCCAGCACCAGCGCCATGAGGCACGCGAGGAGTGCCGCCACACACAAGCCGAATACCGTGTAACGAACGGGGTACAGGCGGTTGATGGCGTGCAGCATGGGTCAACCTTTGTTGTCTTCGACCGAGAAAAAGTATGAGAGGCGCTGTTGCGGATTGAGCCAGGCTCGCACATCGGGTGGCAGGCTGGCAGGCTTGATGGCCTCGGTGATTTTCAGGCTCGGCTCGGTGTGCAGTTCCAGCGTGGGGGCTTCGTCTTTGGGCAATTCGGGGCTGTAGATCAGCACCTTGGGTTGCAGGCTGCTGGGGCCAGGGCCCACCACCATGGCAAGAGACGAGTCGCTCAGCAGCACCACTGTGCCTGGCGGATACACGCCCAAAAGCTTGATAAGGGTGGTGAGCACGAGTTTGTCGAAGCGCGCCCCTTCGTTGCGGAACATGGTGGCCAGTGCCTCTGCGGGCATGAGGGCATCCACCCCCTCGGCCTCGGGCGTGCACAGGTTGTCGTAGCGGTTCACCGCTGCCAGGATGCGTGCGCCCCGCGACATGTCGGTCCGAGCGCGAGGCCAGCCAGAGCCGTTCACGGCTTCGTGGTGGTCGGCAATGATGGAGAGGGCCTCACGGCTGAACGCACCAGACTGTGTACTCAGTTGCACGCTGAACATCACGTGCTGGCGGAAGAAATCTTCCTCGTGCTTTTTCCGGTTCGCGTTTTTGAGAATGGGGGCGGGCACCTGCACCTTGCCCGCATCGTGCGCCAGGGTGCCCATGGCCAGGTCGGCCAGTTCGGTTTGTGTGAGCCCCAGTTTTTTGCCCACCAGCATGCAAAGTGTCAGCACGTTGAGAGCATGGAACTGCGGGCCCTGGTCTTTTTTGTCACCCAGCAGGTGCAACAGGATTTCCTGGCCATTGGCGATGGTGGCCGCTGTTTCCTGAGACAGGTTGGCCAGCAATTCGCCAGCGGCTTTGGGCGAACGGCTCAGCGTCAGCAGCGCCTCTTTGGTGTGGCGCGCCGCATTTTCCCAGGCTCGGTCTGCACGGGCCGCGGCATCTTTTTGCTTTTGCCGTTTGTCTTTTTTCGCCTTTTCGAGTGCTTTGCGTTCGGCTTCGATGGCCGCTTTTTCAGCGGCTGCAGCCGCTGCAACCTCCGCCGAGGTTGGCGGTGGCGGCACGTATTCAGGCAACGGAGCCGTGCTTTTCTCAGGGTAGTAGTAGATGCGGCCCTGGGTATCGAGCGACTGGATGATGGCCACGTCTTTCGGCGTCTTGACCATCAACCGGTTGGACAAAAATGGGTGTTCGTCCCACCGCACATCCAGAAAAACATACAAGCCCACCACCACCTGTGATGCGTCGATCGGGATGCCTGGGCCAGGTTTTGTCCACATGCGATGTTGTTGTAATTGAATGTCGGTGACGGCGCGACTTTATCCCTGAGTGCCGTTATCCACAGAAAAATAGTAAGCCAAACGCTTTTGGGGGTTGAGCCAAAGCAACACATCCGCCGGCAGTTCGGTGGGGCGAATGGCTTCCACCACCTTGAGGTCAGGTTCCTTGGCAAGGTCCAGCATCGGCGCATCGGCTTCCGGTGTGTCTGGGCTGTAGAGGAGCACACGCGGCGCGGTGATTTGCTCACCCGGTGACACCGACAGGGCCAGCGAGCCGTCATTGAGTTTCACCACCGTACCCGGCGGGTACACGCCCAGCAGTGAAATGAGCGTGCGCAGCAGCGCAGGGTCATACCGGCTGACCTCGTTGCGCAACATGTGGGCCAGCGCTTCAGCGGGCATCAGGGGTGCCACACCATTGCCTTCGGGGGTGCAGAGCCTGTCATAGCGGTTGGCCATGGCCAGAATGCGTGCGCCCACCGACATGTCGGCTTTGCCCTGTGGCCAACCCGATCCATCGGCCGCTTCGTGGTGGTCGGCAATCATGGCGATGGCCGTGAGGTTGAATGCATTGGACTCGCGGGCCAGTTGCACACTGTGTTTGACATGCAACCGGTAGTGGTCTTCTTCGTGCTTCTTTCGGTGGCCGTTCTTGAGGATGGACAGTGGTATGTCTGCCTTGCCTGCATCGTGGGCCAGTGCCGCCATGGCAAGGTCGGACAAATCGCGTTCGCTCAGGCCCACTTTGTGACCGACCAGCATGCACAGCGTCATGACGTTCAGGGCATGAAACTGTGGACCGTGGTCTTCCTTGGTGCCCAGCAGGTGCAGCAAGGCCTGGGGGCCTTGTGCAATGGTTGCTGCTGTATCTCGCGACAGCTGCGACAGTTGTTGCCCCGATGCGCGCGGGGAACGCGCCAGGCTGACCAAGGCCTCGCGGGTGGCGCTCGCCGCCCCTTCCCACGCGCGTTCGGCACGGGCAGCCGCATCTTTGACCTGCCGCATTTTTTCCTGGCGGGCCTTGGCCAACTTCTGGTGTTCCAGTGCCAGGCTGTCGGACTCCTGGGTATCGGGCACTTGCGTGTCGCCGAACGGCAGGGGTTCCGCCGTGCTTTTGGAGGGTATGTAGTGCAGTTTGCCCGCCAGTGGCAGGCTTTGCAGAATCGCCAGGTCCTGCGGCGTTTTGACCATGATCCGGTTGGTCAGAAAGGGATGGTCCATCCATTTCAGGTCCAACCAGACGTAAAGCCCCAACGTCAGTTGAGATGGGTCAATGGCAATGGCATCAGGCTTGGGCTGGGTCATGGGGTGAAAAAATCGCGCAGCGCCCATGCCGTGGTTTCGGGCAGTTCTTCAGGTATGAAATGACCGGCAGGCAGGGCTTCGCCCGTGACTGTAGCGGCGCACTGCGCGCGCCACAACGCCAGGGGGTTGAACAGGCGCTGGACCACGCCACGCTCGCCCCACAGCACCAGTGTGTCGCAGGTGATGGTGTGCCCGGCGGCACGGCTTTCGCGGTCGTGTTCCAGGTCGATGCCTGCGCTGGCGCGGTAGTCTTCGCAGGCGCTGTGGATGGCCTCTGGCCGGCAAAAACAGCGGGTGTATTCGGCCAGCGCCTCGGGCTCGATGTGGGCCGTGCCCCCCGTGCCCCAGCCGCCGAGTTTGTTCATCAGGTAGGCCAGCGCGTTGCCGCCGATCATGGTTTCCGGCAGCGGAGCGGGTTGTATCAGGTGGAACCAGTGGTAGTAGGCGCGGGCAAAGTCCATGTCGGTGCGGGCGTACATGTCCAGTGTGGGGGCGATGTCGATCACACACAGCCCCTTGACGCGTTCGGCAAAGTCCAGTGCCAGGCGGTGAGCCACGCGCCCACCCCGGTCGTGCCCACACAGGAAAAAGTCGTCCACACCCAGTGCGTCGAGCACACCCACCACATCGGCGGCCATGGCGCGTTTGCTGTGCTGGCTGTGGTCGGGCAACTCGGGTGTGCCGGGCTTCAGCGCCGAATCGCCATAGCCGCGCAAATCGGGCATGACCAGAAAGAAGTCTTGCGCCAGCGCCTGGGCCACGCGGTGCCACATGACATGTGTTTGCGGAAAGCCGTGAAGCAGCACCAGGGCCGGCTTGCTGGGGTCTCCACCCACACGCGCCACGGCGGTGGAGTTGGGCAAGTCGAAGCTGCGGCGTTCAAAACCGGTCATCCAGGTCATGCGGCGTCCTTGGTGGGGGGCGGGGGTGTCGGCGCGATTGTGGCAGCGGTCTGAGTGGCGTTCAGCGCCTGCGGCACGGCGTGCGCCAGAAAGTCATATACCGCACGAATGCGGGCGCTGGTGCGCACCTCGCGGTGCACCGTCAGCCACACGGGCAGTTTGGGTAAAGCCAGCCCGGGCAACACCTGCACCACGTCGTCATGCAGACCCAGCATGTAGTTCGCCACAAAGCCAACCCCCAGCCCCGCCCTGACGGCCTGCCAATAGGCAATCATGTCGTCGGTGCGCAGCGCAAACCGGGTGTGTGTCATGGGGTGACCCATGGCGGCAAACCCTTTGATGATCTCGTCGTTCTGGTCGTATCCCACCAGGTCGTGCAGCAGCAGATCCGTGGGCACCACGGGCGCTCCGCGTTGCCTGAGGTAGCTGCGGCTGGCGCAGGCCGACACGCCCACTTCGGCTATCAGCTTGGCCACCAGGCTCGACTGGTCGGGCCGCACCATGCGCAGCGCAATGTCGGCTTCGCGCTCCAGCAGGTTACTGACCGAGTTGCTCACCACCAGCGCCACCTGCACCGCGGGCAACGCCTCGCGCATGGCCGCCAGCACAGGGGGCAGCAGGTAACAGGCCACGGGTTGGCTGGCGGTGATGCGCACGGTGCCCGCCACATCGGCATTGGCGCTGTGCAGTTGCTGGTTCAGCACCAGCGCGGCAGCGGCCATTTGCCGAGCAGGGTCCGCCAGGGTGAGTGCCAGTTCGGTGGGCTTCAGGCCCCGGCCTGTGCGCTCGAACAGCACCGCACCCAACTGCTGTTCCAGTTCGGCGATTTGCCGGCCCACCGTGGGTTGACTGGTGCCAAGCTCCCACGGTCCATGGCCACCAGAAACGTTTGCACCAGCCGCCAGTCAAAAGAAGAGTCCATGGGCCTTGTTATTCAAAATTGAAACTTTGGTGTGTGAAGTTAGCCAATTGTGTAGCAGTGGTTTCGTTTTCACAATTCAGTTCATGGGTTGGGCGTTGGGCCTGGCCTCCAGGAAACCGGAGTGACAACCATGAGCAAAACAGTGTTGGTGTTGGGTGCCCGAGGCCGTGTGGGCGCGTTGTTGATGTTCCCCGGCAATGTCTACAACTTCGGGCGCGGCATGCCTGGCCAGTTGAAGGCTGACACCGCGCAGCTGCCCACCACGGAACAAGG
>JAIFMP010000145.1 GCA_020048405.1 Hydrogenophaga sp. | reverse complement strand
CCCGACCCGACACGCCAATGACCCCGTTCACCTGCTCTTCACGGCAAGCGCGCACGCAGCGGTTGCAGTTGATGCAGGCATCCAGGTTCACGGCCATGGCGGGGTGGCTGAGGTCGGGTGCGGGTGTTTCACGACGCAGGGCTGCCAAGGCGGGGCGCACGCTCACGCCTTGCTGCACCGCCCATTGGCTGAGTTCGCCGTGGGGCTCGGCGGGGTTGTCAGTGGCCCACTTGTGGCCTTGTTCGGGCAGGTCGGCTAGCAGCAGTTCCAGCACCATGTTTTGCGCTTTGCGGGCGCGGGGGCTGGTGGCCTGGATGGCCATGCCTGGGGCCACGCTGCGGCAGCAGCTGGGGGCCAGGGTGCGTTCACCGGCAATCTCCACCACGCACGAACGGCAGTTGCCATCGGGCCGCAAGCCGTCGGCTGCGCACAGGCGGGGAATGGCCACGCCCAGACGGTCGGCCAGTTGCAGGATGGTTTCGCCGTGGCGGGCGTTGACGGGGTGGCCGTCCAGTGTCAGCGCCACCTCTGGCGCGTCGGGCGCAGGGCCTGGGCGGTGGGTGCCGTGGCGCGTGGCTTGCGTCAGGTTGGGTACGCGGGCGTTCATGCGCTCACCTCGTGTGGAAAGTACGTCAGCACGCTTTGCATGGGGTTGGGCGCGGCCTGGCCCAGGCCGCAGATGCTGGCGTCCACCATCACGGTGGCCAGGTCTGTCAGGGTGTCGGCGTCCCACACGGGGGCTTGCATCAGTGCGGCGGCTTTGGCGGTGCCCACGCGGCAGGGGGTGCATTGGCCGCAGCTTTCATGTGCGAAGAACTGCATGGCGTTCAGCGCGGCATCTCGGGCGCGGTCAGATTGGCTCAGCACCACCACCGCCGCACTGCCAATGAAGCTGCCGTGGGGCTGCAAGGTGTCAAAGTCCAGCGGCACATCGGCCAGCCGTGCGGGCAAGATGCCGCCGCTGGCCCCGCCGGGCAGATAGGCGTACAGGGTGTGGCCGTCGGCCATGCCGCCGCAAAATTCGTCAATGAGTTCGCGCAGGGTGATGCCTGCCGGGGCCAGCTTCACGCCGGGCTGCTTCACCCGCCCGCTGACGCTGAAACTGCGCAGGCCTTTTCGCCCATGGCGGCCGTGCGACGCAAACCAGTCACCGCCCTGTTGCACGATGTCGCGCACCCAGTACAGGGTTTCAAAGTTGTGCTCCAGCGTGGGGCGGCCAAACAGGCCCACCTCGGCGATGTAGGGCGGACGCAGGCGGGGTTCGCCCCGTTTGCCCTCGATGCTTTCGATCATGGCGGACTCTTCGCCGCAGATGTAGGCACCCGCACCGCGCCGCAGCTCGATGGTGGGCAATTCGCACGGAGGGTTGGCCCGCAAATCGGCCAGCGCCTGAGTCAGCAGGCGGCGGGCGTGGTGGTACTCGTCGCGCAGGTAGATGTAGACCGCGCTGCAGCCCACCACCTGCGCGGCCACCAGCAGGCCTTCCAGAAAGCGGTGGGGATCGCGCTCCAGGTACCAGCGGTCTTTGAAGGTGCCGGGCTCGCCTTCGTCGATGTTGACGGCCATGAGCCTTGGCGCTGGTTGGCCGCGCACGATGCGCCATTTGCGCCCCGCCGGAAAGCCGGCGCCGCCCAAGCCACGCAGCCCGGCGTGTTCCAGTGCTTGGATGACGCTGTCGGGATCGCGCTGGCCGCTGGCCACTTGTTGTGCCAGGGCGTAGCCACCGGTGCTTGTGTAGGCTTCAAGGTCTACGGAATCAGTAGCTACAACGTCAATACAGTCATGCGGTAGATGCCATTTTTCTTCAAAATTTTCGGGGGCTTGTGCCCCAAGGGCGGCGACGGCGTCTGTGGTGGCATGGCCCAGCGGCCATTGACCCACCTGCACGGCAGGCGCCTGGTCGCATCGGCCCACGCACGGGGCGGCCAACACGCGCACATCGGCCCGGCCCAGCAAAGTGGGCAGGCTGGCAGCTCAGACCGTCGCACACTCGCACGGTCAGGCCAGGGCCTGCTTCGCCATCGCGCAGCACCTCGAAGTGGTGATAGAAGCTGGCCACCTCGTACACCTCGGCCACAGGGATGTTCATCTCGGCCGCCAGCGCCACCAGCAGCACCTCGGGCAGGCCGTGGTGCGCGTCGTTGAGGGCGTGTAGGTGCTCGATCAGCAGGTCGCGCCGGTGGCCCACGTCTGCAGGTGGCAGGCCGATGAGGCGACGCACCTCTGCGCGGGCTACGTCGGTGGGCTGACGACCCTTGAGCTGGTGATGCGGCTTTTTGCGCAGGTGCAACGTCACAGGCGGCGTTGAGGCGGAAGGCAGGGCACAAGTCATGGCACAACGGGGCAAGGCGGGCGAGCCAAGCCTGACAAACAGGATGGCGAATAATCGTTGCATCCCCACACCAGCGCAATATGAGCGCTTCGGCACCTTGCATGTGCTGTACAGCACCTAAAGGGTTTACCCGATGAACCACATCTCCATCAAGCCCGTCTGGACCATCCAGGGCAGCAATGGTCAGGCCCTGTCGCCGCGCCTGATCGAACTGCTGACCCAGATTCGCCAGACCGGCAGCCTCCAGGCGGCCTGTCTGGCGCTGGGCATGTCTTACCGGCACGGCTGGTCTCTGGTTCGCGACAGCGAAGCCATTTTTGGTGCGCCGTTGCTGCACATGGCGCGCGGCAAGGGCTCTCAGTTGACTCCGCTGGGCGACAAGCTGGTCTGGGCCGACCAGCGCATTGCAGCGCGGCTTCAACCAGTGCTGGAGTCGCTGGCGTCAGAACTTCAATCCGACCTGGCGGCTGAGCTGCCCACTGGCCCCCAAGCCCTGCGCCTGCACGCGAGCCACGGGTACGCCATTGAACAACTGGTGGCAACCCTGGACCGACTGGGCCACGGGGTGCAAAGGCACTATGGCAGCACGGTGGCCGCAGTGGCCGCCCTCCACCAAGGGGCGTGCGATGTGTGCGGTTTTCACATTCCCCAAGGGGAGATGCAGGCGGCGGCCATTGCGCATTTCACGCCCTGGTTGGCTGGGGCCGACTGGCATGTGATTGACGTGGCCACCCGCCGTCAGGGCCTGATGGTGGCACCCGGCAACCCACGCAAGGTGTACGAGTTGCGCGACCTGACCCGCCCCGGTGTGCGGTTTGTGAACCGCCCACCTGACTCGGGCACCCGCTTTTTGCTGCAGGGGTTGTTGCGGGCTCAGGGCATTGAAGAAGCGGCCATTGGCGGTTTTGAACGTTGCGAAACCACGCACGCCGCCGTGGCGGCCCTGCTGGCCAGCGGGCTGGCAGATGTGGGGTTTGGCCTGGAAGCGGCCGCGCGGCAGTTTGGGTTGGACTTCATCCCCCTGGCCCTGGAGCGCTACTTTCTGGTGTGCCACACACGCACACTGGACAACCCAGCCATGCAGCACGCCATGACCGTGTTGCGCGATGAGGCCTTTCAAACCAGCGTCAACGCTTTGCCGGGCTATGAGGCCCGAGACTGCGGCAGGGTGACGCCCTGGCAGACCGCATTCGACGGGGCAGATGGCCGTTCAAGTCACATAACGGTAGCAAAGACTTGAATCATAATAAGCGCCAAGGCCATTTTTTATCTGCATTTTTGTCAACAGCCCATGCCCACCAGCACTTCCACCCACGACACCACCCGCATTGACGACTTGCGCATCCGCGCCGTGCGCCCCCTGCTCACACCCGCGCTGCTGGAAGAGTGGCTGCCGGTGCCACCGGAGGCGCAGAACCTGGTGGAAAGCAGCCGCGCGGCCATCTCCGACGTGCTGCACGGGCGGGACGACCGGCTGGTGGTGGTGGTGGGGCCGTGCAGCATCCACGACCACGACCAGGCGCTGACCTACGCCCACCTGCTGAAGGCCGAGGCCGACCGCCTGGGGGGCGAGCTGCTGGTGGTGATGCGCACCTATTTTGAGAAGCCGCGCACCACCGTGGGCTGGAAGGGCTACATCAACGACCCGCACCTGGACGGCAGCTTTGCCATCAACGAAGGGCTGGAGCTGGCCCGCCAGTTGCTGCTGGACGTGCTGGCCGTGGGCCTGCCGGTGGGCACCGAGTTTTTGGACCTGCTGAGCCCGCAGTTCATTTCAGACCTGGTGAGCTGGGGCGCCATTGGTGCGCGCACCACCGAAAGCCAGAGCCACCGCCAGCTGGCCAGCGGCCTGAGTTGCCCCGTGGGCTTCAAGAACGGCACCGACGGTGGCATCAAAGTGGCGGCAGACGCCATCCTGGCCGCGCAAGCGGGCCACGCATTCATGGGCATGACCAAAATGGGCCAGGCCGCCGTGTTTGAAACCCGTGGCAACGCCGACTGCCACGTCATTCTGCGCGGCGGCAAAGCCACCAACTACAGCGCTGCCGATGTGCAGGCCGCCTGCGACCTGCTGAAAGCCAACGGCCTGCGCGAGCAAGTGATGATCGACGTGAGCCACGCCAACAGCAGCAAGCAGCACGCCCGCCAGATCACCGTGGCCGCCGACGTGGCCGCGCAAATTGCGGCGGGCGACCGGCGCATCACCGGCATCATGATCGAGAGCCACCTGCAAGAAGGCAGGCAAGACATCGTGCCCGGCCAGCCCCTGAAACACGGCGTGAGCGTGACCGACGCCTGCATCAGCTTTGCGCAGACGGTGCCGGTGCTGGAAGGCCTGGCGGCGGCGGTGAAGGCGCGGCGCGGGGTGTGACAGCGGGCTGGGTTGATGCAAAACAAGGCGTGTAACTCTTGATTATTTTGATTTTTAAATCAATAATTTGCCTAAATAGACATTTTATTGACGTAAATATCAAATGCAAACCCTGCAAGAACTCGGCCAAGCCGTTGCCACCCGCCGCAAGCTGCTGGGGCTCAAGCAAGGCGATGTGGCCGCTCAAGCGGGGGTGACGGCTGAATCGTTGTCGCGCTTTGAACGGGGGAGAGGGGCTGAATTCGGCGCCCGCAAGCTGCTGGCCGTGTTGGCCGTGCTGGGCGCTGAGCTGGAGGTGGTAAGCCAAGGCGAGGCAGGCAACCTGGATGAACTGCGCCGCGAACGCGCGCAAGGCAGCCGGTGATGCAGCTGTCGGTATACATACTGGGGCGCGAAGTGGCCACGCTGGAGCAGGCAGGCGATTTCAAAAGCGTGCTCACCTACCACCCGCAGGTGACGGCGGACGACTTGGTGTCGCTCACCATGCCGGTTCGGCTTGAAAGCTACGCCTGGGACGACCAGCTGCCCCCCGTGCTGCAAATGAACCTGCCCGAAGGCTACTTGCTGCAAGTGCTGCAAGAGCAGTTTGGCCCGCACATCGGGGCCAGCCCCATCGCGCTGCTGTCGGTCATTGGCCGCAACATGGTGGGCCGCTTGCAAGTGGCCACAGCCGGGGCTGAACTCAACGAACCCGCCCAGCCCATTGAGGTGGCTGCACTGCTGAAAGGCGACAACTCCGAAGCTGCCTTTGCCGCCCTGGTGCGCCAGCACGCCACCAGTGGCGTGTCGGGCGTGGTGCCCAAGTTTTTGGACGCGCAGAGTGACGGCGACAGCAGTTCACCACTGGCACAGCACAAAAAGGCCAGTCTGGTGACGCGCCGCCACATCATCAAAGGCAGCAGCGCCCAGCTGCCGTTTGTGGCGCTGAACGAGCACCTGTGCATGCAGGTGGCCAGCCGCGTGGTGCAAACCGCCAAAACCGACATCTCTGACGACGGGCAGGCGCTGGTGGTGCACCGCTTTGACGTGGACGAACACGGCCAACCCCATTGGGGCATGGAAGACTTTTGCAGTCTGCTGGGCCTGCGGCCCGCCGCCAAATACGACACCACCTGGGAACGCATTGCCAAAGCCGTGCGCGACCACGTGCCCGGCCCGCAACGGCTGGCCACCCACCGCCAGCTTGCCCGCACCTTGCTGCTGACCTACGCGCTGCGCAACGCCGATTGCCACGCCAAGAACCTGGCCCTGCTATACACCAGCCGGGCCGATGTACACCTGTCACCCACCTACGACATGCTCACCACCAGCGTGTATGCCGGGTTTCAGCACAACCCGCCGGGCATCGGGTTCATGGGCAAAAAAACCTGGTTGCCTGGCAAAAACCTGCAACGCTTCATCGCCGCCACCTTTGGCATACAGCCCAAAGAACAGGGCCAGATGGTGGAAGCCATCAGCGACGCGGTGGCCGATGTGGGCCCCCTGGTGCGCCAAGCCATGGCGCAGCACCCCGGCTTTACAGATGTTGGCAAACGCATGCTGATGGCATGGGCCGAAGGCGTGCAAGGTTTGCGGGACCAGCGCGTGTACGCTGTGGGCGAATGGCAGGCAGGGGAGGCGTTTGAGGGGTTTTCCGAGCCCCCCAAACTCAAGATGGAAACCACCCAAATGGGGCGCTCTCCGTTGCTGGCGGGTCGCTCCATCAAAAAATCATTGCAATGAATACGCACATGCAACCAATTGCACGCCACGGCCACGCAGCTGAGCCGTCCTGATCAGCCACCTATTGCGAAGGAAGCCCATGCCACAGTACACATCCCCTGAAGTCGTCATTCAGCGCCAGCTCGATGCCTACAACGCCAAAAACCTCGATGCCTGGCTGAGCACCTACGCCCCGGATGCCAGGCAGTTCGAGCTGGGTGGCCAGTTGCTTGCCCAAGGGCACGCGCAAATCCGTGTCCGCACAGCGCCTCTTTTTACTGAACCCGATCTCCATGCCAGGCTCCTGCGGCGTGAGGTTTTCGGCAACGTGGTGATTGACCACGAAGATGTCACGCGCACGTTTCCTGAAGGCCCTGGCCGCATCGAACTGGTGTGCGTGTACGTGGTCGAGCAGGGGCTCATCCAGAGCGCATCCTTTGCCTTCGGCCCCCAAACACATTTTTGACCCGAGCACCCACGCCCTGGACCAATCTGCCAGGTTGCTGACATGCGTTGCGTGGCATTGACCTGGAGCTGCTGCGCGGCGAGCTGGTGGTGTTGCTGGGGCCGTCGGGGTCGGGTAAGTCCACGTTGCTCAACATCCTGGGCGGGTGGCCGGGCGCGCTGGTTGCGAAACAGGTGCTGCGCCACAAGTCGAACAAGGCAACATCCGTGCGGCGTTCTGGGTCACGGTGGTGGTCAACGTGGCAGCCTTTGTCGTCATCCATTCGCCGCTGGCTGCGGGCTGGCGGGTTTGACAGCGGGTGACGTGACGGTGATTGCACGCATTTAAGGATAAAAACATACCTCCTCGCTTGATTGTCATGAATGGTTTGCTACATATTTAATTTAATAGCAGTCAACCCTTACCAGTCAAGCGTAAAACTCATTTTGGCCCCCGCGACGACAGCCTGGTGCGCACCATCCCCAAAAGCGAGTTCCCGCCCGGCGTGAAGGTGGGTGGCCAATTGCAGGGCATGGCCGACGACGGTCAGCCCGCCGTGTTCAATGTGGTCAAGATCAAGGGCCCCACGGTGCACCTGGACGGCAACCACCCCCTGGCGGGCCAAGCGCTGGCGTTCAGCTGCAAGGTCACGGCCGTGCGCGCGGCCAGTGGCGAGGAAATTGCGCACCAGCATGTGCACGGGGCGCACGGGCACCAACACTGAGACCTGCGCGAACAATCACCCGTTAGCGGCCAAGCGCTGGTGTGCGGGCTGAGGGGTTTGACTGCCTGTGCAACGCTGCGTGTGGGGCGGTGACCACCTGACACCCCAAATTGAATAGCATGTAGTGCATGCCAATAAAGCGCTGCATGCCATTTTCATTCACCAATTCGTTTTGCTGACTTCGGGCCACCGAAGGGCCATACTGCACGGTGGGAAAGAGTGCGCGGCATGCGATCATCGGCTTTGGCAACCGGTTTCAGGTCCCTCTGGGGGCATACAGCATTTTTCGATTCACACAGTGGACATCCTGATCACGATTTTTGCGGGCCTGGGCCTGTTTTTCACAGGCGTGCGGCTGATCGGCCAACACCTGCGGCAGATGACCGGGCGGCGCCTGCGTGCGCTGGTGACACAAGCCGTGACGGGCAGCCGATCGTCGGCCCTGTATGGCATGGCGGCCGGGGCGGTGATGCAGAGTGTCAACGCGGTCATCTTCCTGCTGTCCACTTTGGTCAGCACGGGCGTGATCGACACACGCAAAGCATTGCCGCTGATCGGTTGGGCCAACCTGGGCACGTCGATGATCGTGCTGCTGGCCTCGGTCAACCTGCATTGGGCGGTGCTGACCCTGGTGGGCCTGACGGGGGTGGCCTACTACCTCAAGCTGGACCAGTCCACCCGGCACCGCCACCTGGTAGGGCTGCTTCTCGGCGTGTGCCTGCTGTTCCTGGGTATCGACTTCATCAAACAAGGCGCTTACCCGCTAAAAGACGCCGAGTGGCTCAAGAGCTATCTGGGTTCGTCGTCGCAATCGCTGACCCTGGGGTTTGCGCTGGGTGTGCTGGTCACGCTGGTGGCGCAGTCGTCGTCCACCATCACGGTAGTGGCCATGACTATGGCATCGGTGGGGTTGCTCGATGTGCCACACGGCACTGCCGTGGTGCTGGGTGCCGGGCTGGCCTCGGGCATCACAGCCTGGATGCTGGGCCACAACCTCAGCGGCAGCGCCAAACAACTGGTGGTCTACCAGTTTGTGCTGAAAGCGGCAGGCGTGTTGACGTTCGGTGTGCTGCTGGCCATCGAGCACCTGAGTGGCTGGCCCATGTTCATGGCGGCATGCCAGGCGGTGGGTCTGTCGGCGTCTGCCACGCTGGCCGTGGTGTATGTGGTGCTGCAGATTTTGTGCGATGTGGCGGTGCACCCCTTTCACCACCGCATAGAGCATGCACTGGCCCACCACTTTCCGCCCAGCCATGAGGAGATACTGGGCAAGCCCCGCTTCCTGACCGAGGTCGGTCTGGACGAGGCCGAAACCGCACTGGACCTGGTGGACTGCGAACACCAGCGCCTGCTGGCCGACCTGCCGCTTTACGTGGACCCTTTGCGGGCAGAGGGCCCCGAATCGGTGTACGCCGTGGACGTGCTGCGCGCCGCCGGTGTGACGGTGGCCCGCGAGTGCGACCACTTCATCACGGCACTAGCAGACCGCCACCACTCGCGCGATGTGCTGGAGCGCACCGTGGTGCTGCGTGAACGTAACGAGCTGATCGAATCGTTGCAGGAAACGGTGCACGACTTCCATCAGACCGTGGCCGCATTGACTGACCCGCGCCCCACCGTGCGGGAACTGCTGCATGGGCTGACCGAAAGCCTGCACATGCTTCTAACCCTGCTGGCCGACACCCAGCGCCAGCATGAGGCCGAAGACCTGGTGCTGTTGCGCGCCCTGACCCAGGACCGCTCCGACATGATGGACGGCGTGCGCCGCCGCATCCTGAACCTGGGCGACGACCTCCCGGCTGCGCAACAACAGGCGGTGTTTGCCAGTACCACGCTGTTTGAACGGGCGGTGTGGCTGCTGCGCCGGCATGTGTTGTCGCTGGGCTTGTCGGGTCACGATGAGCCCTCCGTTGTCTGAACGCCGCAGTGCGGTGGACATGCGCCTGAAGGTACAGCACACTTGTCCGCTCCACGCTGCGTCCCTATGAAGCCGCCCAGCTCATCCACCCATATGCCTGCTTTGCCACCTGCCGTCCGTGCCCTGGCTGACCGTGACGGTCTGGCCCGTTGCATGGCGCTGTCGAACGACACGTGCCAGCAACTGGCACTGTCGAATGACGACCAGCAAGCCGTTCGGCTGGCGGTGGAAGAAGCCTGTGTGAACGTGGTCAACCACGGCTACAAGGGCAGGGCACCCGGGCTGCTGAGCCTTGAGTTCCGGCTGCCGGACGCGCACACCTTGCAAGCGCTCATTGGAGACCAGGCCGTACCGTTTTTTCCGGACGAGGCCCCCACGCCCGATCTGCTGGCCGACGTCGATGACCGGCCTGTGGGTGGTCTGGGCTGGATGCTCATCCGCCAGATGATGCCGCCGGTGGACTACATCAGTGATGCACAGGGCAACACCCTGGTATTGCAACGCTCGCTGCAGCAGCCTGTTGTGGCGTCCTGTTCACCGCCATGAAAGTGCCGCACCCCATGCCCCCCATGTCTTCTTCATTGCTGCCCGAAACCGTAAGTAACGAGACGACTCACCAAGGGCCCAAGGTGCGGGTGGCGATGTTCGGCAGCTTTTACCGGGGGCTGCATGTGCTGCAAGCACTGTTGCAAGGCGAGCTGGCCTCGCGTGTTCAGGTGGTTGGGGTGGCCACAGACGACCCTTCACAGCCGTTTGTCAGCCCGCACAAGCGGGTGTGGCAGTACCCGCATGAGCGGCACGAAGAATTGATGGTCCGGCAGTGCGCGGAGGCAGCTGGCATCGATGTGTATCAGGGCAGGGTCAAAACCCCCGGTTTTTATGCGCTGTACGAGGGCAATTGGCGTCCGGACCTGTGCATCATGGCCACGTTCGGGCAGCGCATCGATTCACGGCTGCACCAGTTCCCGCGCCTGGGGTTTTTCAACATCCACCCCTGCATCGAAGATGCGTGGCCATCGAAATACGTGGGTGGCAATCCGTTCGACGCGTTGCGCCGTGACGGACATAGCCATGCCGTTCTGGCTTTGCACCACGTGGACGACGGTTTCGACACCGGGGCATTGGTGGCTTACTCTGAACGCGTGGCCTTGCCGGAAGAAGCGGGTGTGGTGGATCTGCACCGCCTCACAGCGCCGGTGGCTGCCGCACTGGTGACCCGTGAGCTGGGCGCTCTGATCGATACAGCTGCAATGGAGGCTTCCCGTGGAGCTGCTTAAGGCCTGGCAGAACCGCAAGTCACACCTGCCGACCGATGTGTCGGTGCATTTTTTCCGCAATTACAACCGCCTGATCGGTGCGGCTTACGGGTTGATCCTGCTGGGCCTGATGGTGTTTTTCAGCATCCAGTTGCGCGAGCGATTCGCGTCTGAAGTGGCCCTGATCGAGTCGAACGTCAAACGCCACAGCCAGTTTGTGGAATACGTGATCCGGTCTTCGCTCAACCAGCTCGACAACCTGCAGATGCTGGTCAGCGACGACAGCGAGATTGCGTCGCGCACCGCATCCACACAGGGAAAGCCCCCCGCGCACTGGCCTGATTTTGTGACCCATGAAAGGGGTGACGAGCTCAGCTTCAGTTTGGACAAGGCCGCCGACATTGACCTGACGGGCAATTTGGTTGGCGAAGGCGCTCTGGTGGGCCGCTCCAGTGAGTTTTATGGTGATGTGGAGCAGGCACTGCTGATCAACGCCGGGTTCCGCTCGCTGATTTTTACCTTGCCCAATGCTGCGCGGGCGCGTTTTCTGGCCACGGAGCGCTTTTTGTTGACGTCTCCGTGGCGGCCTTCGCCCGCCATTGCATTCAGCCCTGCTGCCTACCTGGACCCTGTGTGGCGCCTGGGCAGCGCAGAAGTCAACCCCGACCGCGAGAAGCAGTGGGCACCGACCTATTTCGGGGGCAAAGACCAGGGCCTGCTCGTACCGGTGCTGGTGCCGGTGTACCGGGGCCAGCGGCTGGTGGGCGTGCTGACCATCGACACCAGCCTGGACTACCTGAACCGCATGTACAGCGACTTCACTTACCCGTTGGGCACGTTGATGCTGGTGGATGCATTCCGCCAGGTGCTGGCACACCCGGGTTCTTACGCGGACCCGCTCGCTGTGGAAAAAACGCCTGCGCTCGCCACTGTGCTGCCGCCCGGCGTGGAGCCCAAGGACCTGGCTGAATTGCCAAACGACACGCACCGCATATTGAACGGCCAGGTGGTGATTGCCCACCGATTTGTGGGTGCGCCATGGACGCAGTACTACATGGTGTCGGAACAAGACATCTGGTGGCGTGTGGTGACAGACCAGGGCCTGTCCATGCTGGCCACACTGGTGGGACTGGTGGCCGTGATGGTGGCCACCTACCTCGTGACGTCGCTGCAGTTTGTCGGTCCTGCCGCCAAACTGGTGCGTCACCTGGCGGCCGAGTCGCGCTTTCAGCCATCGGCCATTCCCATGGTGCCAACGGCCTGGCGCCCCTGGTTCGAGACGGTCACCAAGGCATTTCGGGAGTCCATCCAGCTCATGGGTTTGCGCAAAGAACTCGACGTTGCCGCCAAGATGCAGAGTTCCATGTTGCCCCATGCGTGGCCTCAGCACCCGCGCTATGACCTGTGGGGCACCATGCAGGCAGCCAAAGAGGTGGGTGGCGACTTTTACGACCACTTCGCCGTGGGACAGGGCCTGCGTGGCCTGACAGTTGCCGATGTGAGTGGCAAAGGCATCGGCCCGGGCCTGTTCGGGATGATGTCCAAAACCCTGCTTCGTGTCACAGCCACACAGGGCACGCCCGATGTGACACTGGTGGTTGAAAAGGTCAACGATGAGCTCTGCCAGGACAACGACACCTGCATGTTCGTGACGCTGGTCTACGCACTGTTCAACCCCGACACAGGAACCCTGTCGTATTGCAACGGTGGGCACCCACCACCGTTGCGCATCGGCGCTGACGGTCAGGTGGATTTCCTGCCGGTTGTCGGCGACATGGCCCTGGGCATCATGGGACAGCAGAGCTACCGTGCCGGCGAGTTGGCTTTGCAGCCCGGCGACACGGTGCTGATTTACAGCGATGGTGTCACCGAGGCCATGAACCGCACGCAGCAGGAGTTTGGTCAGGACCGACTGGCAGACCTGTTCCGCAAGTACCCCTGCGAAAGCGCCCGCGCAGCGGTTGAACGGGTGCTGGCCGCTGTTCACGCATTTGCAGACGGGGTCGAACAATCGGACGACATCACATGCATTGCCTTGGTCTACAAGCCACAGGAGACATTGTCATGAGCGCCCTTTCAACACGCCGTGCGGGCGGATGGCTGAAGCAGGCCAGCCTCTGGACGCTGATACTGTGCTTTGCGGTGTTCACTGGCACGCACGTGGCAATTGCGGCTGAGGCTTCTGCACTGCAGGCCATCCAGAAACGCGGCGTGCTGGTGGTGGGGGTTAAAAAAGACGTTCCCCTGTGGGGCATGCTCAACCCGACCTCCGGCCAATTCGAAGGGTTGGAAGTTGACCTGGCCCGTGATCTGGCGTCCAAGCTGGGTGTCAAGCTGGAACTGCTGGGGGTGCTGACCGCCGAGCGAGTGGAAGTGCTGGAGTCCCGCCGTGTGGATGTGATGATTGCCACGGTGGCCAACACACCCGAGCGGCGTTCGCAAATGACGATGGTGCTGCCCAACTACCATGCCTCAGGTACCAGTGTGGTCGCCCGAAAATCAGAACAGTTCCGGGACTGGTCCGATTTGCGTAACCGACGCATCTGTTCCAGACGCGACGCGTACTTCAACCGGCCCGTCGCGGTGAAGTACGGTGCCGACATCGTGGCTCTGTACAGCGCCAACCACGC
>JAIFMP010000171.1 GCA_020048405.1 Hydrogenophaga sp. | reverse complement strand
GCCATCATGAACCAGATACCGCTGTGCCGCTGCAGCTACGGCCCTTATGCCCGGGCCATGGTGCGCGTGTGCAAGGAAGAAAGCTTTCACCAGCGCCAAGGCTACGAAGCCCTGCTGGTGATGATGCAAGGCACCCAGGCGCAAAAAGACATGGTGCAAGACGCCGTCAACCGCTACTGGTGGAAGTGCCTGGCCATGTTTGGCCCCCCCGACGCCGACAGCCCCAACAGCGTGCAGGGCATGCGCTGGGGCATCAAGCGCATCAGCAACGACGACCTGCGCCAGAAGTTTGTGGACGCCACCGTGCCCCAGGCCAAGGTGTTGGGCGTGACCCTGCCTGACCCTGACCTGAAGTGGAACGAAGAGCGCGGCCACCACGACTACGGCCAGATCGACTGGGACGAATTCTGGGCCACGGTCAACGGCAACGGCCCCATGAACAAAGAACGCCTGGCCACCCGCGTCAAGGCCCACAACGACGGAGCCTGGGTGCGCGAAGCCGCCCTGGCCCACGCCCACAAACAACAACAACGCACCCTGAAGGAAGCAGCATGACCACCGCATCCAACGCCCCCGCCCTGAAGGAATGGCCCCTTTGGGAAGTGTTCGTCCGCAGCAAGCAAGGCCTTGAGCACAAACACTGTGGCAGCCTGCACGCCGCTGACGCAGCCCAGGCCCTGAACATGGCCCGCGATGTGTACACCCGCCGCCAGGAAGGCGTGAGCATTTGGGTGGTGCCGGCCAAGTCGATCACCGCCAGCAACCCCGACGACAAAGGCCCCCTGTTTGACCCGGCGGGCGACAAGATTTACCGCCACCCCACGTTCTATGACATCCCCGACGAAGTGGGGCACATGTGATGAGCGCCACCATTGAAGCCACCGCGACCACGCCGGTCAACTTTCTGCTGCACCTCGCCGACAACGCCGTGGTGCTGGGCCAGCGCAACGCCGAATGGTGCGGCCATGGCCCCGTCCTGGAAGAAGACCTGGCCCTGGCCAACATGAGCTTGGACCTGATCGGTCAGGCCCGCCTGCTGTACAGCCAAGCCGCTGAACAGTTGGGCAACGGTGCCACCGAAGACAGCCTGGCCTACCTGCGCGATGCGCACCAGTTCCGCAACTTCACCTTGCTGGAACTGCCCCACCACGGCCCGCTGGTGGGCTACGCGCACAGCGAACTCGACTATGCCACCACCACGGTGCGCAACTTCCTCTACAGCGCCTACATGGTGCCGCTGTGGTCGCAACTGCAACACGCGGCCGACCCGGCGCTGGCAGCCATTGCCGCCAAGTCGCTGAAAGAAGCCACCTACCACCTGCGCCACGCCCGCGACTGGCTGGTGCGCCTGGGCGATGGCACAGCCGAATCGCACGCCCGCGCCCAAGCTGCTTTGGAGCATTTGATGCCCTTCACGCAAGAGTGGTGGGTGTTTTCAGCTCTGGAAAAAGAAGCAAACGACGCTGGCATTGCCATTGACTGGACGCAACTGGCCGCCGACTGGAATGCCCTGGTGGAAGACGCACTGGCCGAAGCCACGCTGCAGCGCCCTGCCCCGGGCGGCTACGTCACCCAGGGCAAGGTGGGCTCGCACTCTGAGCACCTGGGTTACCTGCTGGCCGAAATGCAGAGCCTGCACCGCGCCCACCCCGGTGCCACCTGGTAAACCACCATGACCCGTGCTGTGGCGTTGACACTGGACGAGGTTTGGGCCGTGCTGGACGGCGTAGCCGACCCGGAGATTCCGGTGGTATCGCTGCGCGAGCTGGGCATTCTGCGGGACGTGCGCCACGGCGCGCAGGGGCTGGAGGTGGTCATCACCCCCACCTACAGCGGCTGCCCAGCCATGACCCAAATGGCCGACGACGTGGTGGCCGCCCTGGCCGCCCACGACATGCCCGCCACCGTGGTGACGCAACTCGCCCCGGCTTGGACCACCGACTGGATCACGCCCGCCGCCCGCGACAAACTGCTGGCCTATGGCATTGCGCCACCGCATTCGGCCCAGGCTGCGTGCAGCGGTGGCAACAACCTCACGCCCCAGGAGCGGGTGCTGAAGTTCATGCCCCGCGCCAGCACACAGGCCGTGGCCTGCCCGCATTGCGGCTCCACGCACACCCAGGAGTCGTCGCGTTTTGGCTCCACCGCCTGCAAGGCGCTCTACAAATGCCTGAGCTGTCAGGAGCCGTTTGACTATTTCAAACCGTACTGACAGCACCACTCACGCCCTTTTCCATCGGAGACCTACCGTGTCCACCCATTTCCATGAACTGTCCGTCAAACGCGTGAACCCCGAGGCCGCCGGTGCCGTGGCCATCACGTTCGATATTCCTGCCGCGCAGCGCGACACCTTCCGCTTCGAGCCGGGCCAGTTCCTCACGCTGCGCGCCAGCATTGGCGGGCAAGACGTGCGGCGCACCTATTCCATCAGCAGCCCGCGCAGCCAATTGGCCCGCAGGGGCGAGCTGGAAGTGGGCATTCGCCCGGTGGAGGGCGGCGTGTTTTCCAATTGGGCAGCAGCAGAGGTTCGCGCAGGCGACGTGATGCAGGTGATGCCGCCCGACGGCCGCTTCACGGTCAAAAAGCAGCGCGCCATCCACCGCGTGGGGTTTGCGGCAGGTTCCGGCATCACGCCCATCCTGAGCATTGCAGCCACCACGCTGGAGGAGCAGCCCGACAGCAAATTCACCTTGGTGTACGGCAACCGCCGCATGGCCAGCGTGATGTTCAACGAGGCTTTGCAAGACCTGAAAGACCGCTACGCCCACCGCTTCACCATGGTGCACATCCTGTCGCGCCAGGCACAAGAGGTGGATTTGCTGCAGGGCCGCATCGACGCCGACAAGGTCAAAGCCCTGGTGGACAGCCTGTTGCCCGCTGCCAGCATGGACGAGGTGTTCATCTGTGGCCCCGAAGCCATGATCACCGCCACCGAAACCGCCCTGCTGGCCGCCGGTGTGCCCGCCAGCCGCGTGTACACCGAGCGCTTCACCTCAAGTGCCCAGCAGGCAGCCAAGGTGCAAGCCGACAGCGATGCCAAGGCTCGCCCATCTGCCACGTCCAAACTGATCCAACTGCGCGTGCTGCTGGATGGCAAACACCACGACGTGGCCGCCCGAGAAGGCGAGTTGCTGCTGGACGCAGCCCTCAACGCAGGGCTGGACCTGCCCTACTCCTGCAAGGGCGGCGTGTGCTGCACCTGCCGCTGCAAGGTGGTGAGCGGCGAAGTGAGCATGGACAAAAACTTCACCCTGGAAGCCGATGAAGTGGCCAAAGGCTTTGTGCTGAGCTGCCAGGCCCGGGCGCTGACGCCCGAGGTGGTGCTGAGTTATGACGAACGCTGAGGGGCTCTGCCCCGCACAGTGCGGCGGCTGCACACCCGAGCGCCGCGCCCAAGCTCCCCTGGCCTCAGGCGCGCCCTGCCCCACCAGCCAGCGGCTGGCGCAGTTCAGGGGGCTCGGTCATCGTCACCGTGTTTGGCGACGCGGTGCTGCCGCGCGGCGGGCACATCTGGCTGGGCAGCCTCATTGCACTGCTGGCCCCGCTGGGCCTGAACGACCGGCTGGTGCGCACCAGCGTGTTCCGCCTGTCGCAAGACGACTGGCTGGAAGCCACCGTGCACGGGCGGCGCTCCGACTACAGCCTGACACCGTCGGGCCGCCGCCGGTTTGTGGACGCCTCACGCCAGATTTATGCCGCCGCATCTCCCCCGTGGGACCAGCGCTGGCGGCTGATCACCGTCACGGGCAGCCTTGAAATGGCCGAGCGCGACAAGCTGCGCCGCGCGCTGTTCTGGCACGGCTTTGGCGAAATGGGCAGCGACTGTTTTGTGCACCCCAGCGCCGACCTGGGCGCGGTGTTTGAAGCGCTGGACGGCGAAGGCCTGGACAGCACCCTGCTCAAGCTTCTGCCCCTGGTGGCCGCCAACCCGCGCCTGCCGGTTTCGGGCAACGACGCCAGCCTGGTGCACCGCGCCTGGAACCTGGAGCGCCTGGGCGCCGACTACACCGCGTTTGTGGACACCTACCGCGCCATCCTGCAACAGTGGCAGTCCGGTGGCGGCGCACCGGCCAGCATGGGCGACGACTGCGCGTTTCTCATCCGCACACTGCTGGTCCACGACTACCGCCGCCTGCTGCTGCGCGACCCGCAGTTGCCCGGCGTACTGTTGCCCACTGACTGGCCCGGCCACGAGGCCCGTGCCCTGTGCCGCCAGCTGTACCAGCAGTTGCTGGCCCCGTCAGAACGTCACCTGGACCGCCACCTGAAACTGGCCAGCGGCGAAGTGCCCACCGCCACCGCCCTGCTGGGAGAACGCTTCGGGCTCTCTGACCCACTGCGGGTTTGGGTGTGAATGCCCCGTCAAGCGGGCTGCCTGATGTGTTGAAAAATGCGGGAGTCCTGCCCTATGAACGCGCTTCAGGGCTGCCGGGTTCGACATAGGCGCTCCCGCCGAATTTGAGGGCAGTGTGGGCCCGGTCTGACTGCACCACCGGGAAGAACATCTGGTTTTTCCAGTCCTCTGCGCCAAACAATTCGTCGTCACGCAAGCCCACCTGTTCAGGGTAGCGGCGGGTGATGTGTGCAGAGCCAAACAGCATGTCCCAAATGAACAGCAGGTTGCCAAAGTTGCCTTTGTAGTGACCCACCCCGTCCTCATTGGTGATCGCGTGGTGCGCCCAGTGCGTGGCCGGGGTCGAAATGGTGCGCTCCAGCACCCACATGAGCGGGTGCAATGCCCGCACTTTGTACAGTGGCTCATCCCAACGCCAGCTGCAGTGCGCCCCCAGAATCACGGCCAGCTTGACAACGATGTACAGGGCATACACCAGACCATCGATGCCCAAATACAGCAAGGTACCGGCAATCCACAGGCCCGGCATCATCAGGTAGTAGAAAAAATTGTTGCGGAACGTGATGCGGATGCTCATGTAGCTGGCCGAGTGGTGGGCGCGGTGCAACGGCCACAACAGGGGCGAGTGCGACAGCCTGTGCCACCAGTACTGCGTCATGTCGTCACCCACCAGCAACAGGGCCACGGTGGCCCAAACGGGAATGTCAGACAACACATGTTGGTAGTTGGGAGCCATCCACGCACCCAGTTTGCCCGTGACCAAAATCACCAGAGGCTGAGTCACCAGCAGCAGGCTGATGAACATGAACAGTTCAAGTTTTGTGTCGTTGCCCGTGGCATTGACCGTGCGCTGATAGCGCCGGCTGAGGTATTCCATGCTTGCGTAGCCCGCGATGAGGCACCCCACCAGCAAGTTCTGAACTTGGGCTGCGGTCATTGTTGTCTCCAGGTTGTTTTTTTGAGTGGGCGGATTCTAGAAACGGGGTCATGATGCGTCCATTGCATTTTTCGCCGCGTATAGATGCAATTTGCACACATGCAAGACCCACAGCGGCAACCGGCGGTACGCAATGGATCTGAAACGACTCAAACATCTGGTGGTGTTGGCCGACAGTCACCACTTTGGGCGCGCTGCGGCGCAATGCCACCTCAGCCAATCGGCCTTCAGCCGCAGCATCCAAACACTGGAGGACGAGTTGGGGCTGCAGCTGTTTGTGCGGGGAACCCACGACGTGCGCTGCACCCCGGCTGGCGAGTTTGTGCTGGAGCGGGCCCGCAAGCTGCTGTTTGACAGCCGCTGCCTGGAGCGGGACCTGCATCTGTACAGCGGTTGCCTGATGGGGGATTTGGCCTTCGGCGTGGGTCCCTACCCTGCGGCCAGCATCGTTCCCGATTTACTGACCGACTTGCGCCAGCGGTTCGGTCAAGCCAACGTGCGGGTGGAAGTGAACAACGCGACCTACCTGCTGGCGCATTTGCTTGCTGAAGAGCTTGATTTCTATCTGGCCGATTTGCGCCATGTGCCCGACGCACCTCACCTGTCACTGACCCGCATCGGATTGCTGGAAGCAGGCTGTTTTGTACGCCACAGGCATCCGCTGCTGGCCCAAGCCGAGGTCACGGGTGACCATGTGCTGAAGCATGGTCTGGCCAGCGTCCAGACACATGACACCCTGCGCCTGCAGTTGGGGCGTTTGTTGGGCTTGCCCCCGGGCACACGGCTGCCCTTGGCCCTGGAGTGCGATGACCTGGATTTGCTGAAGAAAGTGACTGCTCGCACAGACACGGTGCTGTTGTGTCCGGTGGCTGGTGCGCAAGAGGAACTGGATGCCCATCAACTGGCCCCTGTTGCCGTGAAGGGTTTGCCTGTACTGGGGTCAAACCTCGGAGTGGTGGCCCTGAAAGGCAGAGGCCTGTCACCGCTGGCGCGGTATGCGGTGGATTGGCTGGCTGGGGCCGGTCTGCCGCCGTTTTGACCGTGCCAGCGGCCACAGCGCTGTTGAGCCACTGGTTTGGCCTGCCAAACCCGTTGCAGCCACGAGGCCGTCGAAACGTTGTGGCCGATGACTGAATGAAAGCGCAAGGGGCAGCTTGCGCCCATACGACTTCCTGATGCACGGCAAGGTAGGCTGTTGCCATGAACAACCGCACCCCTCTGCGCAACACCCTCGCGTTGGTGATCTGGGCCATCGCGTGGCTTGCTATGTTTGCGCTGGAAGACACGCTGGACCTCGCCAACCTGGCCATGCTTCTGGTGCTGGCGTCTGCCCTGTCTGCCCTCTGGCTGCCGGGCTGGGCAAGCATGTTGGCAAGCGCAGCGGCCGTGCTGGCCTTCAACTGGTTCCTGGTACCGCCAAAATTCACATTCACGGTAGACCTTCACCAAAACGCGCTGCTGCTGTTGGCACTGTTGCTGGTGAACTGGATCATTGCGGGCTTGGTCATTCGCCAGCGCCGCCTCACAGCAACAGCACAGACCGTGGCCGCACGCGAAGCACGCCTGCGCCAGTGGGGCGACACACTGCGAGACACCAGCGACCCGACCGCCCACGCAGCAACGCTTCGCACGGCCTTGCTGGACGCCACGGGTTGCACTGTGTCGGTCTCGGTATTAAGAGCATTGGGCAGCCAGCCGGAAACCAACCCGGCCCTGCAAGTGGGTGAGCTGGACGACGAACAGCGCACAGCCCTGGCCATGTGTGTGCGCGACGGCCGCCCCATGGGCGCCGGCAGTGGCCGCTATGACGAACTGCCCGACACTTACCTGCCCTTGCGCGGCCGGGGCATCACACTGGGTGCGGCACTGATCACCGGCCTCGCGCGCCATCCCCAGGGCCACGAACTGCGCCCCCACTTGCAGGCGCTGTGCGACCAAATGGGCAGCGCGCTGCACCGGTCGCTGATCACGGAGCAGGAGCGGCTGGCGCGCGAGCAGGCCCAACTGCAGGCCACGCGAAATGCACTGCTGGCCGCCATCTCGCACGACTACCGCACCCCCCTGGCCACCATCATGGGGGCGGCCTCGTCCCTGCAGGAACAGGGGGAACGCATGGACCCCGCCCAGCGTAAAAGGCTGGCGGCCGGCATCGTGGAAGAAAGCGAGCGGCTGGCCCGGCTGACCGACAACACCCTCCAACTGGCACGGCTGGATGCACCCGCCGTCACGCTGCGATGTGATTGGGAGTCGGCAGAAGAGATCGTGGGCGCGGTACTGAGGCGCACCCGGCGCACACCGCAAGGCAAGCGCATGCGTGTCTGGGTGGAGCCCGACCTGCCCCTGCTGTGGTGCGATGCAATGCTGGTGTCGCAATTGCTGGACAACCTGCTGGACAACGCTTTGAAGTACAGCCCGGCCGACTCGCCTGTCGAGTTGCACGCCACCCGAGACGGCGAATACCTGGTGCTTGCAGTGAGCGACCGCGGGCCAGGCATTGCCGCTGCTTGGCAAAAGAAAGTGTTTGAGGTGTTTCAACGCGGAGAAGCAGATAGCGCAGCACCGGGGCGCCATACAGATAGAGGGGCGGGTGTGGGGCTGGCCGTGAGCCGCGCCATTGCTGGAGCGCACCTGGGAGAGCTCTTGTTGCGTCCGCGCGCCGAGGGTGGATGCCGCTTGGAATGCAGGTTGCCTCTGCGCGGAAAGGAACAGGCGCCCCCTCCACCACCTGATGAGCTGGAGGGACTGCCGTGAGTCAGCGGGTTTTGCTGGTGGAAGATGACCGGGTGTTGCGCAGTTCGCTGCGTGAGGCCCTGTCCATCGAGGGCTACGACGTGCGCACTGCTGTCAGCCTGGCCGACGCCCGGGCACAGCTCGAGCACTGTCCGGCGGGCGAACCCATCGACCTGGTGCTACTGGACCTCGGGCTGCCCGATGGCGATGGCCAGTCTCTGCTGGCCGAACTGCGCCACAGTGGGCGAACACCCGTCATTGTGGTGTCGGCCAGAGAAGCCGAGGGGCAGAAGATCCGCCTGTTGGACAGTGGTGCAGACGACTACCTGGTAAAGCCCTTCGGGATTGGTGAGCTGCTGGCCCGAATGCGCGTGGCATTGCGCCGCCGGGGACACCACAGCGAACCAGCGCTGCTCCACTACCAACACGGCCCATTGACCGTCGACCTGAAAACCCGCCGTGTGCTGTTGGGTAACGCAGACATGCACCTCACACCCACCGAATACACATTGCTGGCGCGGCTGGTACGCCAGGCAGGCCAGGTCGTCACACACCGACAGCTGCTGGCCGACGTTTGGGGCGCCGAACACACCGAGCAGACCCATTACCTGCGCCTCTACATGGGTCAACTCCGTGCAAAGCTGGAAGTCAACAGCGCCGAGCCGCAACACCTGTTGACTGAGCCAGGCGTGGGTTACCGCTTGGCAGAGCCAGACAACAACAACAACGACAACAACTGAACCCGGCGCTTATGCCTTCCTGATGCGCACGGGAGCATCGTGGTGGCCTGCGTAACCACGGAGCCCTCATGAACAAACCTGCCACCGCTGCCACCACCGCAGCCCCACGTTCCCAAGGCCAACAAGGCCTGTCAGCACTGACGCTGGCTGCCATTGGCGTTGTGTATGGTGATATCGGCACCAGCCCGCTCTACACCGTCAAGGAAATCTTTGCACCGCACACCGGCGTGCCATTGGACGCGCCTCACCTGATCGGTGCTGTCTCGACGATTATTTGGGCACTCATGCTGGTGGTCACATTGAAGTATGTGATCCTGATTTTGCGGGCCGACAACCATGGCGAAGGCGGCGGCCTTGCCTTGACAGCACTGGCTGCGCGCGCCGTGGAACACCGCCCGGCGCTCCGCCGTGGGCTGTTGCTGCTGGGCGTGTTCGGGGCGACGCTCTTCTACGGCGACAGTCTGATCACGCCCGCCATTTCGGTGTTGGGCGCCATGGAGGGACTGGAGGTGCTGACCCCGGCACTGAAGCCCTGGGTGGTGCCGGCGACAGTGGCAGTGCTGATAGGCCTGTTCCTGATGCAGCGCGTTGGCACAGCAGCGGTGGGCCGATTTTTCGGGCCGATCATCGTGCTGTGGTTCACCGTGCTCGGCGGGGTGGGTGTTTGGCACATCATTCAGGAGCCTTCCATCCTGGCTGCGCTCAACCCCATACATGCATGGACATTTTTGTCTGAGCGCGGCTGGCACATGTTTGCAGCGGTGGGCGCCATCGTCCTTGCGCTCACTGGCGCCGAGGCGTTGTACGCCGACATGGGCCACTTTGGTCGCAAACCGATACAGATCGCCTGGACCGGGTTGGTGCTACCGGGGCTGGCGCTGAACTACCTGGGTCAGGGCGCATTGCTGATCAGCGACCCCACTGCCATTCAGAACCCGTTTTACCGCCAGTTCCCCGAGGCATGGCTGGTGCCAGCGCTGGTGCTGGCCACACTGGCCGCCATCATTGCCTCCCAGGCCGTCATTTCCGGCGCTTACTCACTGACAAAACAGGCCATCCAACTGGGCTTTTTGCCCCGGATGCAGGTGCGGTACACCAGCGCCCGCGAGATGGGGCAAATCTACATGCCCGGCGTCAACTGGGCACTGCTGGCTGGCGTGTTGGCAGTGGTGCTGTTTTTCCGCAGCTCATCTGCTTTGGCCAGCGCCTATGGCATTGCGGTCACGCTGACCATGCTGATCACCACCCTGCTGACCTATTTTGTGGTGCGTGAAGGCTGGCGCATGCCAGCACCAGTGGCTGTGGGTGCCACAGTGTTTTTCCTGTTCATCGACGTGCTGCTGGTGGCGGGCTGTGCCATCAAGTTCATGGACGGCGGCTGGTTCCCTCTCACATTGGGTCTGGTGCTGTTTGTGCTGATGAGCACCTGGCGACGTGGCCGCGAGTTGCTGATGGACAGCATTCGCCGCGATGGCCTGGCCTTGCGCGACTTCATCGAGCAGCTGGACCCACGCAGTGTGAACCGGGCCGAACGCACCGCCGTGTACGCGGTGGCCGACCCAGACACGGTGCCACAGGCGCTGCTGCACAACCTCAAGCACAACCAGGTGCTGCACGCACGCAACGTGATCCTCACGGTGCGGTTTCACGACGTGCCTTGGATACCCATGGAGCGCAGGGTGGAAGTTGAAGCACTGCAACACGGTTTTTGGCGGGTGCAGGTGAATTACGGGTTCATGAACACGCCCGACATACCAAAGGCGCTGGAGCTGACTGCCTCACATGGCCTGGCAGTGCCGCTGTTCGAAACCAGCTACTTCCTGAGCCGCGAGACCGTGGTACCAGCACCGGGGGGTGGCATGGCCAACTGGCGCGAGAAACTGTTTGCCGCGATGAGCCACAACGCCGGCGGTGTAGTTGAATTCTTCCGCCTGCCGGGCAATGCGGTGGTGGAGTTGGGCACTCGGGTTCTGATTTGATTGCAGTTCTATGCGTAATCTTCGTAAAAACCGGAAGAACACTCCGACTCAAATTGGTTCTTCCGGCGGACCCGATCAACGACCATTCCGTGCAACTTTAGGAGCACCGAGTGGACGCATTGACCATATCCCTGATCACACTGACGGCCATCATGCTGGTCACCACCTACTTGTCGTACCGCCAAGGCAATGAAAAGCGCGACGTTGGCCTGATGGGTGTGCTAACAGGCCTGTTTGGCGTCGGCTCGCTGTTCGCATTCATCGGTTGAAGCTGAAAAAAAGAAAAGCCCGGATCTCGCGCAGATCCGGGCTTTTTTGCGTCTGATCAACTGATCAGGCTCCGGGTATCCCTACCCCACAAACTGCACCAGCCAGAGCGGCACGATGGGGAAGAACAGGAACAGCATGGTGCGCAACACGTCGCTGATCAGGAAAGGCATCACACCCTTGTAGCTCTCGGCCATGGGCACGTCGCGGGCCAGGCCGTTGACGATGTAGACGTTCAGCCCCACCGGCGGCGCCACCAGACCAAAGCCCACCGTCATGAGCACCATGATGCCAAACCAGATGGCAGTCAGGTCTTTGGGCATGCCGAAGTCCAGCGCCATGATCATGGGGAAGAAGATGGGGATGGTAAGCAGAAGCATGGACATTTCATCCATCACCGCACCCAGCAGCACATAGAACAACAAGATGCCGGTGACCACCAACAGCGGCGACAAGCCCCAGCTGCCCACCACCGAGGCCATCTGGTTGGGCACCTGTGTCATGGCCAGGGCCGCATTCATCAGGTCGGCTCCCATGAAGATCAGGAAGATCAGCGCTGCACTAGTGGCCGTTCCCAGGAAACATTCCTGGAACTTTCGCCAAGTCATTTCACGCTTCATCACCCCCGTGATGAGAGTGAGCGCAGCTCCGACGGCCGCACCTTCCGTCGGTGTGAAAAAGCCGCCGTAAATGCCGCCAAAAACCGCCGTGAAGATGATCAAGATGGGCAACACCCCCAGGAGCTTCGCCAGTGTCATGGGCTCAGGGGCTTCGTCATGCTCGGGTGCCTGGCCGGGCACGACACGCACATAAATGGCAACGGCCAGCATGTAACCCACCATGGCGATCAGCCCAGGGATGACGGCAGCTGTGAACAGCTTGGAAATATTCTGTTCGGTCAGGATGGCATAAATCACCAGTACCACCGAAGGCGGCAATTGAATGCCCAATGTGCCCCCGGCTGCCAACACACCTGTGGCCAACCGCCCCGAATAGCCATGGCGCTTCATTTCGGGCAAAGCCACCCCTGTGATGGTGGCCGCCGTGGCCACCGACGAACCGCTGATGGCACCGAACGACGCACATGCCAGCACCGAAGCCATGGCCAGACCACCCTTGAAACGACCCATCACGGTGGCTGCAAACGCAAACAATGAGCGGCTGATGCCTCCGTGCGTGGCAAAGTTGCCCATCAGAATGAACAGCGGAATGACCGATAAGTCATAGCTGGCAAAGCGCGCAAACGACTGCGCGTTGACAAAGTTGGCGAACGGTGGCCAACCCGCTTGGTAGATGTACCCAAAAGCACCGGCCAAAAACATGCTGATGGCAATGGGAAAGCGGACCGCCATGAACAGCAGCATGCTGCCGAAAATCAGTCCTGTGAGAGCGAGGGGTGACATTCAGTGACTTTCTTTCACGGCATCAAAACCAAACACAGCCTGGGTCAGCCCGATCACGCACGCCAAGGCAAAAGGCGGCACCATGGCGGCGTACACGATCCATTCGGGAATCTCCATCAACATGGTCAGTGAGTGGGCGTTGAATGCGCTCAGACCGCCCAGGGCAGTGCGCCACGCCAGCAGAGCAAACACGGCCGCCAGCACAAAGGCCCCGATGCGATCCATCACCGAGGTGACGGATTCGCTGAGGTTGGCAGTGAAGAAATCCACAATGATGTTGCCTTGCCGGACTTGGCACAGGGGCATGAACAGTGCAATGGCGGCACCCGTGGCCACGGCAGTGAGCTCGAAGGCACCAGCCATGGAGTCGCCCGTGGTGTTGCGCAAAATGAGGTTGCCGCAGGTGACGAGGGTGATCGCCGTCATCAGCAATCCCGCCAAAATGGCGCTGAGCCGGGCAAGCAGGGGTAGCAGTTTCAAGTGGTGCCTCGCAACAGTTCAGACGAAAAAAAGGGAGAAGGCTGCCCTCCTCCCTCGGGTTTCACGGTCAAACGCCGATTACTTGGAGTACTTCTGGATCAAGGCTTGCGCGTCTTTGTACAGCGCTGCGCCGTCGAGACCCTTCTTGGTCATTTCGGCAATCCACTCGTCGTCGATGCTGGCAGAGGCTTTCTTCCAGTTTTCGAGTTCGGCTTTTTCGATCACGGTGATGGTGTGGCCACCCTTGATCAGCTTTTCCTTGCCGGGCACATCGTTGCCCGCCTGAGTCTTGCCCAGGAACGCAGAGAACTCACGGCCTGAGTTCTTGTCGATCACAGCCTTGAGGTCGGCTGGCAACGAGTCGTACTTGGCTTTGTTCATGGGCACAACGAACAAAGAGGTGTACAGCGCGTTGTCATTGCGGTCGGGTTCGGCCGTGAACTTGGCCAGTTCGTCGATCTTGATGGACGGTGCCACTTCGTAAGGAATCACCGCACCGTCAATGGTGCCCTTGGACAGTGCATCAGGCACTTGCGGCACAGGCATACCCACAGGGGTAGCACCGAGTTTGGCCAGCAGCTTGGTGGTCTGGCGCGTGGGGCCGCGCAACTTCAGGCCCTTGATGTCGGCCAGGGTCTTGACTTGCTTTTTGGCGGTGTAGATGTTGCCGGGTCCGTGCACATGCACGCCCAGCATCTTCACGTCCTTGAACTCGTCTTGGGCGTGCTTTTCAAAATAGTCCCACGACGCGCGGCTGGTCGCCTCGGCGTTGGTCATCATGAAAGGCAACTCAAACACTTCCATCTTGGGGAAACGGCCAGCGGTGTAACCGGGCAAAGTCCACACCACGTCGGCCACACCATCACGGGCCTGGTCATACAACTGGGCGGGGGTGCCACCCAACTGCATGGAGGGATAAATCTGGCAGTTCAGGCGGTTGTTGGAGTCTTTGGCGATGTTGTCGCACCAGGTTTTCAGCATGGTGGTGTGCTGAATGGTCTGCGCGTTCAGAAAGTGGTGCACTTTCAGCGTCACGGTCTGGGCTTGTGCGGCCCAGGCAGTGCACAACAGGCCAGCGGCCAGGGCGGTGTGTGTGAGCAAACGTTTCATCAAAGGTCTCCTAGGTTGGATTCACGGGACATGCACTATGTTACCTATTTCAACCCCATGGTGTGCCGGGGTTTACCCTGCACATCTGGCAAAATCACAGGCAACATGAACTATTCTGCGCACATGGCGCACCCGGCCCACGACTGCTGAGTGTGCAGGCCAGGGCTTTAAGTTGCAATGGTGTATGACTGACTATCAGCTATGTCAGCCAGACATGGCGGGCAGCACGGTGGCCACACAGGTGCCGAAACCGATGCGTGCGGCACCCGTGCGCTCACACCAGCCGCGCATCGTCACTTCATCGCCATCGACCAGGAACGTGCGGCTCTCGCCACCCGGCAATGCCACTGGGACTTTGCCACCCTGTGTGAGTTCAAGCAGCGCACCAGCCTGGTCGAGAGTGGGGCCTGACAGTGTGCCGGTGCCCAACAGGTCGCCGGGCTGAAGGTTACAACCATTGACCGTGTGGTGGGCCACCATTTGCGCCAGCGTCCAGTATGCGTGGCGGTAACTGGTGTGGCACACGTTGTGCACCGGCAACCCGGCCTCGCGCATGGCGGGTGACGTCAGGCCAATCGACAACTGAATGTCCAGCGCGCCGGTGGCGCTGTTGGCCACGCTGCGCAAGTAGGCCACGTCGTCGGTTTTGCCATCGGGCCGCTCAAGGGCGGTGCGGTAAGGTGCCAAGGCTTCAAGCGTGACCACCCACGGAGAAATGGTGGTGGCAAAGTTCTTGGACAGGAACGGGCCCAGTGGCTGGTATTCCCAGGCCTGGATATCGCGGGCCGACCAGTCGTTGAGCAGGCACACACCAAACACGTGTTGCTCGGCGTCGTCCAGCGCCACTGGCTCACCCAACGCATTGCTGGTGCCCATGAACACGCCCAGCTCCACTTCCCAGTCCAGCCGCTTCGGTGGCACCGGGTGGCAGAGTCTGTCCGTTGGGCCGACGCACTGGCTGGCCCGACACCAGCACGCTGGACGCCCTGCCGTGGTACCCGATGGGCACCCAGGTGTAGTTGGGCATCAGCGGGTTGTCGGGGCGAAACAGCTTGCCCACATTGGTGGCGTGATAGATGGACGTGTAGAAGTCGGTGTAGTCGCCAATGCGGGCGGGCAAGCCCATGTCCAAACTGCCCTGCGCCAGCAGGCAGGGTTTCACAGCGGCTTGTGTGGCAGCAGGGGCCGTGGACAGCAGCACCTCGAACAGCGCATGGCGCAACGCGCGCCATGCGGCGGGGCCTAAAGCCATCAAGGCATTCAGGCTGCTTTGGCTGGCGGCCTGCGCTGCTTGCAAGGCAGCGCCCTGCAGCACGCCACTGGCAGCGAGTGCACGCAGATCGCACACTTCGTTTCCAATAGCTACGCAACCACGCCAATCAAGAGCTGGAGTCTCTTTTTCTTTGAAAATTCCAAAAGGAAGGTTCTGGATGGGGAAGTCGGTGCCCGGTGCCTGAGCGCTGCCTACCCAACTGCGGGCTGCCGGGTTGTGGGTGTGGTTGAGTTCCCTCATGCGGCCACCTCTGTGGGGCTGGCAGCCAGCGTGTTGCTGCGGGCCAGGGCAATGGCCTCGGCCAGCACGGCGCGGTCGCCAATGTGGTTGGCCAGCACCAGCACCAGCTTGGCCAGCCACATGTCGGCCTGGTCGTCGCTGAGGTCTCGCTGGGCGTTGATGAGCTCTTCGTAAAAGCTGTCGGGAGTGGAGATGTTGGGTTGTCTGTTCAGGGGCATGGCGGTCTCCGGGGCCGTTCAGTGCAGGGCCAGGGCGCGTTTCAGTGCGACCTGGGCGGCGGTGGCATCGAAGGCGCGCCAGCGGGCCGCCACGTGCTGGTCGGGGCGTATCAGGTACACGGTGCCGGGCCGTGCATCGTAGCGCTGGGCCAGCACGTCGTGTGCGTCGGTCAGGTCTTTGCCTACCTCCAGCACCTGCGCGGTGACGTTGCCCACGCTCACGGGCTGGGCGCCTGGGCCAAAACTCAGCAACGTGAACCCTTGGCCCAGGCGGTTGAGCAACCATCCGTTGTGTGTGCCACTGGGGCCGCTGAACTGGACGGGCGCGTCTGCGCAGTTGGTGCCGGGCGACATCAGGCCGCAGAACACATCAGAGTCGGGCGTGTTCAGCGACGACTGCACATAGGGCGTGGGGGTGGACAGCCTGCCGCTGTTGACCAGCGGGCGGGCAAAGGGCTCGGTGCGCGCCAACTCCAGCACCGCATTGCGCAGGCGCAGCGAAGCGCGGCTTTTGGGCGTAATGAAATCGGTGGAGCGGGTGGAGTTCAGCAGGTTGTCGTCTGCGGCCCAGGCGCGCTCTTCGTGGTAGGTGTCGAGCAGCGCCAACGGGGCGTCACCTTTGAGCACGGCAGCCAGTTTCCAGGCCAGGTTGTCGCAGTCCTGCACACCGGTGTTGGCACCGCGCGCGCCAAAAGGCGACACCTGGTGCGCTGCGTCGCCCGTGAACAGCACCCGCCCGTGGCGCAGGTTGTCCACCCGTCGGCAGGCAAACTGGTACACGGACACCCACTCCAGCTCAAATTCCACATCGGGGCCCAGCATGGCCTGGATGCGGGGAATCACCTTTTCGGGCTTTTTCTCTTCCACCGGGTCGGCATCCCACCCCAGCTGGAAGTCGATGCGCCAGACGTTGTCGCACTCTTTGTGCAGCAACACGCTCTGGTTGCGGTGAAACGGCGGGTCAAACCAGAACCAGCGCTCGGTGGGAAATTCGGTTTTGCTGATGACCACATCCGCAATCAGGAAGCGGTCCTGAAAAAAGTGCCCGGTGAAGTCTGCACCCACCATGCGCCGGGTGTCGCTGTTGGCGCCGTCGGCGGCAATGACCCAGTCGGCCTGCAGCTTGAACACGCCGTCAGGCGTTTCCACGGTCAGCGTGGCGACGTCATCGCCAGTGCCCGACGTTTGCTCCAGGCTCAGCAGCTTGTGTTTCCAGCGCAAGTCCACCAGCGGGCTGGCGTCGCAGGCTTTGACCAATTCTTCTTCCAGGTAGTACTGCTGGAGGTTGGTGCTCTTCGGGCAGCAGGTCGAACTGGTAGGCCAGGTCGTTGCGGAAAAACACTTTGCCCACTTTCCACTGGATGCCGCGCTGGGCATACCCCTCGCCCAGGCCGAGGCGGTCCCAGATCTCCAGTGGCCGCTTGGCGTAGCACACCGCACGCGAACCGATGCTGACGGTGTTGTTGTCGTCCAGCACCACGCTGGCTACGCCGCGCGACGCCAGGTCCAGCGCCTGCGTCATGCCAATGGGGCCCGCGCCAATGATGACCACCGGATGGCGCTTGACGGTGCCCGCCGCCTGCTCGGGGCTCTGGACGTAGTCGAACTCGGGGTAGGTGTATGTGTTGAGCATGAGAGCTTGTGTTCAGGCAGCTGTGGCGGGGTTGAACTCGCGCTCGTGCATCCACGCGGCGTGGTGCGGCGCTTTTTTGGTTTGGGCCCACTCGTTGAGCATGTCCCACTTCACCTCGTCGAGCTTGCGGTACATCTCGGGGGTGCCCACGTCGGCGCACAACTCCAGGCGGTGGCCGTTGGGGTCGAAGAAGTAAATGCTTTTGAAAATGGTGTGGTCTGTCGGGCCAATCACCTCAATGCCTGCGGCTTGCAAGCTGGCCTTGGTGGCTTCGAGCGTGGCCATGCTGTCCACCTTGAAGGCAATGTGTTGCACCCAGGCGGGGGTGTTGTCGTCGCGGCCCATCTCGGGTGCTGCGGGCAGCTCGAAAAACGCCAGCACGTTGCCCTGCCCTGCGTCCAGGAACACGTGCATGTAAGGGTCGGGCGCTTTGGTGGAGGGCACCTGGTTTTCGGCAATGGCCAGCACAAAGTCCATGTTCAGGTGCTTGACGTACCACTCCACGGTTTGTTTGGCGTCTTTGCAGCGGTAGGCAACATGGTGAATACGGTCGAGTTTCATGGTTCAGCCCTCCAGTGCTTGCCACATGGCCACGTCGCGCTCGGCCGTCCAGATGCGGGGGTCGGGGAATTGCGTGGCTTCGTCGTAAGCGCGGGTCACGTCGAAGGGCATGCAGTGGTTGAAGATGACCCAGTTGCCGTACTTCGGTTGCATGGCTGCAAAGGTGCGCTCGTACACCTTGCGCAGGTCTTCGCCCTGCTCTGCCCCGGCCTTGACGTTGGTGTACAGGTCAGAAATGAATGCGCGCGTGCCGGCCAGCCCAGCTTGCACCTGCTCAGGCGTTTGCAGCGCGGCGCCTCGGCCGGGCACCAGTTTTTCAGGCTTGAGCGCGGCAATGTTATCCAGCGTCTGTGGCCAGTCTTTGAAATACGCATCGCCCGCATAAGGGGTGGCGTCGAACTCCACCAGGTCGCCGCTGAACAGAATTTTTTCCTGCGGCAACCAGGCCACGGTGTCGCCCTTGGTGTGGCCACGGCCCAGTTGCAGAATTTGCACTTCCAACTTGCCCAGCCAAATGGTCATCTTGCCGGTGAAGGTGATGGTGGGCCAGGTCAGGCCGGGGGGCACGCTCTCCACGTTCTGGAACAGGCGGGGGAAGCGGCCAATTTCGCTGGCCTTGTCGAACTCGCCACGCTCCACGATCAGGTCGTGTGTGTCCTGGCTGGCAATGATGTGTTCGGGGTTGTAAGCCGTGGCACCCAGCACGCGCACCGCGTGGTAATGGCTGAGCAGCACGTACTTGATGGGCTTGTCAGTCACCTCGCGGATGCGGCGGATGACGTCTTGCGCCATGACCGGTGTGGCCTGCGTGTCAATCACCATCACCGCGTCGTCGCCAATGATGATGCCGGTGTTGGGGTCACCTTCGGCTGTGTAGGCGTAGGCGTGGTCCGACAGCTTGTCGAAACTCACCTTCTTCACTTCAAGGTCGGCGGCGGAGGCAAAGGTTTTGGTGCTGCTCATGGGGGCCCTAAATTTGTTTATGACTAACGCGTTTGATTAAAGTCATGCGATTGTGCAAATGGTGTTCGTTTTAGTCAAACGAATTTGTTAAGGGTAAACCCTGAAGACAAACTCAGCACGGCTGCCGACAGTCTAAAATTGCACCACATTTTGTACAACTGAGGCCAGCAATCATGAACGTGGTGACCTACTCTGAAGCCCGCAGCTCGCTCAAAACCGTGATCGATAACGTGAACAACGATGCCGACGTGACCATCATCAGCCGCCGCAGCGGGGGCGACGCCGTGGTGATGTCACTGGACCACTACCAAAGCCTGATGGAAACCCTGCACCTGGTGTCCACCCCCGCCAACGCACGGGCACTGGCCAGCGCCATTGCACAAGACAAAGCGGGTGAAGCCGTGCGGCGTGATTTGCTGAAAGCCTGATGCATGGGCCGTGACATCCGGTTCGTGCCAGACGCTTGGGATGCCTACGTATGGTGGCAAAGCCAAGACCGCAAAACCCTCAAACGCATCAACACCCTGATTGAAGCTGCGGCGCGCGAGCCCTTTGCCGGGCTGGGCAAGCCCGAACCGCTGGTGGGCAACCTGGCGGGCTACTGGTCACGCCGCATCGACGGTGCACACCGCTTGGTCTATCGCGCCACCGATACCGAACTGGTGGTGATTGCCTGCCGGTTTCATTACGACGACTGACAACAAAACCCGGCCAGGGAGGCCTGCATGACCCCACAAACCTTCATCGCCAAATGGGGCGCGCCTGATGGCGTACCCGGCCCCGCCTTTGCCCTGAACGAAGAGCAAGGCGCACAAAGCCACTTTCTGGATTTGTGCGAGCTGCTGGGCGTGCCCAAACCCGGCACGCACGAAGGCTATCTGTTTGAAGAAAAAAGCCAGGTCATCGGTGGCAAAACAGGCTATGCCGACGTGGTGATGCGTGGCAGCTTTGCCTGGGAAAACAAGGCCCCCGGCAAAAACCTCGATTCGGCGCTGAAGCAACTGCTTACCTACAGCCTGGCCCTGGCCAACCCGCCCATATTGGTGGTGAGCGACCGCCTCACCATCCGCGTGCACACCCAGTTCACCGGCCACCCCAGCGAAACCCACACCGTGGGCCTGTACGAGCTGGACCAACCCGAAAAGCTTGCTTTGCTGCGTCGCATCTGGACCGCACCGCAAAGCTTCAAGCCGAAGCAAACCAGCCGCGACATCACCGAAGCCGCCGCCCAAAGCTTCGCCCAACTGGCCGACAGCCTGCGCCAGCGCGGGCAAGCACCCGAAAAGGTGTCGCACTTCCTCACGCAATGCGTGTTCAGCTTCTTTGCCGAAGACGTGGGGCTGCTGCCCAGCCGCATGTTCGAGCGCCTGCTGGCCAACCAACACGCCAGCGCCGAGCGCCTCAGCCAGGGGCTGGCCCAGCTGTTTGGCACCATGCGCAGCGGCGGCCTGTTTGGCGTGGACGACATCCCGTGGTTCAACGGCGGGCTGTTCAAAACGGTGGACGTGCCCCCACTCACCACCACCGACCTGAAACCCCTGCGCGAAGCCGCCGCGCTGAACTGGAGCGCCATCGACCCCAGCATCTTCGGCACCCTGTTCGAGCGTGGGCTCGACCCCACCAAGCGCAGCCAACTGGGCGCGCACTACACCGACCCCGCCACCATCGAACGCATCATCGGGCCCGTCATTCGGCAGCCCTTGCTTTCAAAATGGGAGCTGGTGTCGCTTGATATACAAGCGCTGCAGGCCAAAAGTATCAAGAAAAACGACAAACACCACCGTGAAGCCAGCGCCCGCTTCATTGGCTGGCTGCAAGAACTGGCCGCCTACCGTGCGCTGGACCCGGCCTGCGGCAGCGGCAACTTCTTGTACCTGGCCCTCAAATGCCTGAAAGACATCGAACACCACAGCCACCTGCAAGCCGCCGACCTGGGGCTGGACCGGCAAACCGATTTGGTCACCGGCCCGCACAACGTGCTGGGCATTGAACTGAACGAATACGCCGCCGAGCTGGCGCGGGTCACGGTGTGGATTGGCGAGCTGCAATGGCGCATAGACCACGGCTATGAATTCAAAACCAACCCCGTGCTGGATACCCTGGACCACAGCCTTGCTGACGTGGAACGGTGACGCGGCCAACGAGGCCGACTGGCCCGCCGCCGATGTGGTGGTGGGTAACCCGCCGTTTTTGGGGGGCAGCAAAAAGCGCGGGGAGCTGGGCGCTGCTTATGCCAACGCGCTTGACGCAACCTTTGCCCCCGCCGTGCCCGGCAGCGCCGACTTGGTTTGCTACTGGTTTCACAAAGCCCTACGGCAAATGGAGGCGGGGAACCTAACCGCCGCCGGTTTGGTTTCCACCAACTCCATCCGGGGTGGCAACAACCGCAAAGTGCTGGAGGCCATCACCGAACGCAGTCGCATCTTCAATGCCTGGAGCGATGAACCTTGGGTGAACAATGGCGCGGCGGTGCGGGTGTCGATTGTCGGCTTTGGCTCTGCGGTTACGTGCAGCCCAACATTGAATGGGGTTGCTGTGCCGCAAATTTATGCCGACCTCACGGCCCCGCAAGAGGCGGGCGATTCACTGAACCTGGGCAAAGCCCAGTCGCTGGCGGCAAACGCTGCGGCCAGTTACCAAGGTGCATCCAAAAAAGCGAAATTTGAAATCGACGCCGAATTGGCCAGGCATTGGCTGTTGCAACCCAACCCCAATGGTCGCCCCAACAGCGATGTGCTCAAACCATGGGCCAACGGTTTTGAACTGAGCCGTGGCCCACAGCACCAATGGATCATTGACTTTGGCATTCAGATGCCCGAATCAGACGCTGCTTTGTATGAGCAGCCGTTTGCTTACGCGCAACAGCATGTCAAGCCAGAAAGGCTCAAAAACAACCGCGATTCCTACCGCAAGTATTGGTGGCGCTTTGCAGAGGCTCGACCCGGCTTGCGGCAGGCACTGGAAAAACTGCCGCGCTTCATCGCCACCGTCGCGCACTCCAAACACCGGTTTTTTGTGTGGCTGCCCGTCACCACATCACCCGACCAAGCGCTCATCACCATCACCCGAGCCGACGACACCACCTTCGGCATCCTGCACAGCCGCTTTCACGAACTGTGGTCACTGCGCAAAGGCACATCGCTCGGCGTGGGCAACGATCCCCGCTACACCCCCACCACCTGCTTCGAAACCTTCCCCTTCCCGCCCGGCCTGTCGCCTGCCGACACCGCCCACCAGCGCACCGAGGCCGTGGAAGGCGGGGCGCTCATCCCCGCCGATTTGCCTAAAAATTATGAACCAAAAGTGCCTCCAGCGCTTGATGGTATTGCACCGACAGCTATCATCAACGTCAGATCACATGCCCGCTCAATAGCCCAAGCCGCCCAGCGCCTGAACACTCTGCGCGAAGCCTGGCTGAACCCGCCCGAGTGGACAGTGAAGGTGCCCGAAGTGGTGCCGTTGGGGCTGACCGCCAGCCCCTACCCCGACCGCACCCTGCCCCGCCCCGGGTTCGAGAAGCAACTGGCCGAGCGCACCCTCACCAAACTCTACAACCTGCGCCCCGCCTGGCTGGCGCAGGCGCACGCCGTGCTGGACGCGGCAGTCGCAGCAGCCTATGGCTGGGCCGACTACACCCCTGGCATGCCAGACGACGAGGTTTTGAAACGCCTGCTGGCGCTGAATTTGGCGCAGGCAGACCGTGGATAAATTTCATCAGTCAAAACCCCTTGGCGGGTGACGTGGTTCCTGGCGCGGGCAGTTTGCGCAAAGTGCGCTGGGCGCGTCACGGCATGGGCAAGCGAGGCGGCGCGAGGGTGATCTGTTTCAACCGCCTGGCCAGCGGCGAAGTGATTTTGTTGCTTGTGTACGCAAAGGCAAAGTTTGACAACATCCGCCCAGAGGTGCTGTTGAAAATCAAGGAGAAATTCGATGTCTGAAACCACATTCAAACCCCACCCAGACGCTGAAATGCGCGAGTTTGAGGAGGCACTGCTGCGGTCGATTGACCAGGGCCTGCGTGGTGAAGGTCGTTTGAACACGCCGGAAGAAATTGTGGCCCGCCGTTCCAGTGGCAGACCTGTGCAAACGGTGCACAAGCAGCCTGTGACTTTGCGGCTTGACCCCGACGTGCTGGCCCGCTGGCGAGCCAGTGGCAAAGGCTGGCAAACCCGCGCAGCGGCAGCGCTGGCAGCACAGGCCCCGACATGATCGCCAATCAGTACTGAATATAAGATCAAAAAATGCCTCTAACGCTTGACGGTATTGCGTAGACTGCTATCGTTACCGCCAAAGCCCATTCTCGCGCAGAAGCGCAAGACGCCCACAGCCTACGGTTGAGCCGACTACACCCCTGACATGCCAGACGACGAGATTTTGAAACGCCTGCTGGGGCTCAAATTTGGCAGAGGCAAAAATGGTTGACACAGGCTCATATACCCGCTGTGAAACTTGCACCGGTACCATGCTCGGCGATCAACTGAACCCGGAGAGTCGATGAAACCTTCTGAAGCGCTGCAGAGCCACCGCGCCGCAATCCTGGCAGCCACGGTGCGCTTTCGCACCACCAACCCCCGGGTGTTTGGCTCTGTGCTGCACGGACAGGACACCGACAACAGCGACCTGGATTTGCTGGTGGACCCGTTGCCTGGCACCACACTGTTCGATTTGGGAGGCTTGCAGATAGAGCTGGAGGACATGCTGGGGCTGCGGGTCGATCTGCTGACTCCTGGTGACTTGCCGATCAAGTTCCGGCAGCAAGTGCTTTTGCAAGCCCAACCGCTGTGACATTCAATCGATTGCCCGACCACTTGGAACGCATGCTGGAAGCTGCTCAGCAGGTATTGGCATACGTGGAGGGCTATGAAAAGCCCGACTTCATGGAAGACAAACGCACCCAACAGGCGGTGGTGCTGAACCTGATTTTGATGGGTGAAGAAGCCACCAAGGTGCTGGCCAATTTCTCAGAGTTCGCAGATGCGAACCCGGGTGTGCCTTGGCGCAGTATGAAAGGCATGCGCAACCGGATTGCCCATGGCTACTACGAAATCAACATGGACACGGTGTGGGACACCGTGCAACAAGCGTTGCCCACTTTGGTGGTTCAGCTGCAGGCCGTGACAAAAACCAACCCATGACTTCCGATTACCCTAACACAGACGAGAGTTCTTCGACAGAAGCCCCTGGCCGCACCTCGCGCGGCATCCAGAGTGTGGAAGTGGGCGGCCAGTTGCTGAAGGCACTGGCGCGCTCGGGCAGGCGCATGGCACTGAAAGACTTGGCCCGCGATGCCGACATGACCCCGGCCAAAGCGCACCCCTACCTGGTGAGTTTTGGCAAGCTGGGCCTGATCGAACAAGACCCCGTCAGCGGGCACTATGGCCTGGGGCAGCTGGCGGTTCAGTTGGGCCTCATCAGCCTGCAGCAGGTAGACCCTGTGCGCCTCACCATTGCCGAGCTGCCCGCCCTGGCGCAGGCCATGGACTGCACCGTGTCGGCCGCCGTGTGGGGCAGCGCCGGGCCCATCATCGTGCGGGTGGAAGAAGGTCCACGCGCCGTGAACGTCAGCATGCGCCACGGCATACCCGCGTCACTGCGGCACACGGGCACGGGCAAGGTGTTTGCCGCTTACCTGCCCGCCGCCCAGATCAAGGAAGCCCTGGTGGCCCAAGGCGAGCCCGACGCCTGGGGCGACCTGCAGTTTGAAGCCGAGCTGACCCGCATACGCGAGCTGGGCCTGAGCCAGGTAAACCAAGAGCTGATTTCAGGCATCAGCGCCATGGCCGTGCCGGTGTTCGACGGCTTCGGCCGCCTGGCCCTGGCCATCGCGGCCATGGGCCCCACCGCACTGCTCAACCTCGACCCGCAAGGTCAGCAGGCGCAAACGCTGAAGGCGCTGGGGCAGCGCCTGTCGCTGCGTTTGGGGGCCCCGGTGGGGCCTCAGACGCAGGACATGCGGTAACGCCCGCTCACACAGGCTTGGCAGCGGTAACTCGGCGAGAGTCTTCGGTCAACTCATCATCAGCGTTCGGGGCAAACATGGTGATGCCACGCTTTCCCCGCCAGTCACCCAGGAACAACAGGATGGGCGCTGCAATGAACACAGATGAGGCTGCCGCAATTGCAATGCCAAAGGCCATGGGCACCGCGAAGCTTGCCACTGCAGAGCCACCCCACACCGCCAACGGCAGCACCGCCAGAAAGGCGGTGACCGAGGTGTAGAGACTGCGCGTCAGTGTCTGGTTGATCGACAGGTCAATCACCTCGCGCAGCGGCCGCTTGCGCAGGCTTCGCAGGTTCTCGCGCATGCGGTCATACACCACCACCTTGTCATTCACCGAATAGCCCACCAACGTCAGCAGGGCAGCGATGGCGGTCAAACTGAAGTCAAGTCCGGTCAAAGCAAAAATGCCCAATGTAAGCATGACGTCGAGTGCCAGCGTCAGGATGGCCCCCACAGCAAAGGGCCACTCAAAACGCACCCAGATGTAAACCAGCATCGCAAGGGTCGCCAAAATCACGGCGCTCACGCCCGCCAGAGCCAATTCCCCGCTGACCTTCGGGCCCACCACTTCCGTGCGCTCGAAGCTGGCTTTTGGGTCGACCTCCAGCACTGCTGCCTTGAGCTGCTCGACAGCGGCCGTCTGCTGCGTCTCGCCGCCAGGTTGCCGCTCCACCCGCACGAGCAGACGGCCTTCGTCGCCCATGGTCTGCAGCGACACCTCTCCTAGCCCCAGGCCGTCAAGCTGGGTCCGGTAGCGTGTCAGGTCGTCGGGTGCACTCGCAGCAATTTCCATCTGGATGCCGCCACGGAAGTCGATGCCGAAGTTCAGCCCGGGTTTGAACAGCAGCGCGACGCTGCCCAGCACCAGCAGCGCCGACACGCCCATGCCAACGAAGCGGGCCCTCATGAATTTGAACTGCGTGCCGTCGGGCACCGGGCGGAATCCGAACAGGGGCTTGATCTGGATGGTCTTCAGACGACGTCTGCGCGCCACCGACAACATCATCACCTTGACCACCGATACCGCGGTGAACATCGAAATCACAATCCCCAGTGCCATCGTGATGGCAAAGCCACGCACAGGCCCCGAGCCGAACCAGAACAACAGCAGCGTGGCAATCAGTGCGGTCAGGTTGCTGTCCATCACGGTGGCGTAGGCGCGCCGAAAACCCGCGTCAATGGCAAGTAGCGCGGACTTGCCCTTGAGCGTCTCTTCCCGGATGCGCTCGTTGATCAGCACGTTCGCATCCACCGCCAGACCGATCCCCAGCACGATGCCTGCGATACCCGGCAGCGTGAGAGTGGCACCGAGCAGGCTCATGCCCGCAACCGTGAGGATGACATTCAGCGCCAGGGCGACGTTGGCGACCAGTCCCCAGCCGCCGTAAAGCACGAACATGAAAAAGAAGACCAGCACGAATGCGGCGATTCCGGCGTAGACGCCCTTCTGGATGACGTCGCTGCCAAGGTCGGCGCCGACACTGCGCTCTTCAATGACGGTCAGTTTGGCGGGCA
>JAIFMP010000160.1 GCA_020048405.1 Hydrogenophaga sp. | reverse complement strand
ACCCATTTGAGGATCTCTCCAAAACCTTTGAAACTGGCTCCCAGTCTAGCTTTGCGGCGCTTTGGTAGGGGTCAACTGCCGGAAATAGGATAAATCAAGGCGATTGAGAAGCAGCCCACTCTAACAGCGCGTCCATCACGGGGCGAGCCTGTGGAGCATTGGCGTGGTTGACGATGCCCACCACCACCAGATCACGCCCGTTGCGGGCCTGCACGTAGCCCGCCACGGCCACCACGTCGCGCAGCGAGCCGGTTTTGATGCGGGCGTTGCCCAGGGCCAGCTTCATCACACCGCGCTGGCCCATGCGGGCCGCCGTGCCATCCACACCCGCCACGGGCAGCGACTGGCGCAGCATGTCGGCACTCGGGTGGCTGGCCGCGTCGCGCAGCAAAGCCAGCAGTCCGTCTGCAGTGATGCGCTCTTCGCGCGACAGGCCTGAGCCGTTGTCCATCACCGGCGCAGGTGCCTTGGCACCGAAACGGGTGTGCCACCAGCGGCCCACGCGCTGGCGGGCGCGCTCGAATGTGGCCGGTGTGGCGGGCGAGGCGGCCAGCGTCAGAAACACCTGCTGCGCCATCACGTTGTTGCTGTGTTTGTTGATGTCGCCCACGATGTCGGCCAGCGGCAAGGAAGGTGCCTCGTGCAACAGGCGGGCCTGCGGCGGCACCGGCCCCAGCCGGGTGACCCCCGTGAGCAGCCCGCCCCCGGCGCGCCACATGCCCTCCAGCGCGCGGGCGGCGTATTCGTCTGGCGCCACGTATGCCACAGGCCAGGGTCGCTCACCGCAACGGGCAGGGTAGTTGCCTGTGAACCGGATGGCATTGGGGTCGTCAAACCGGGCCTGCAGGCTGCTGCGCCAGTCGCCACACCCGGCGTTGGACAAGGGCACGGTGGCGTCCACCGCCAGCCCGGCCAGCGGGGGCTCAAACGTCACGCGAGCCACGCCAGCGGCAGGGTCGGGCACAAACCCCATCACCACGGCCTTGAAATTGACCAGCAGCGCCTCCGGTGCCACGTTGTACGGGCGCAGGCGCTCGCCGTCGAACGCGGCAGGGTCCCCAGCGGGCACGGCAAACGCGGTCTGGTCCAGCACGATGTCGCCACGCACGACGGTCACGCCCGCGTCGCGAACGGCTTGCAGGGCGGCAGCGATGCGTTCCATCACAAACTTGGGGTCGCCCCCGCCACGGATGTGCAGGTTGCCGCGCAGCAGACCCTGGTCCACCGTGCCATCCACGTAAAAGCCGGTGCGCCACAGGTGGGCTGGGCCGAGCAGGTCAATGGCTGCGTAGGTCGTCACCAGCTTCATGACCGACGCGGGGTTCATGGGCCGCTGCGCGCCCAGCGCCAGCAGCGGTGCGCCGCCCTCTACCGGGGCCACCAGCGCGGCCAGGGCGTCTTCGGGCAGGCCCGCTTTCTTGACGGCCTGGCGCAGGCTGGCCGGCCAGTTGCCGGGTTGCGCCCAGGCCACTCCCATACACAGCGACGCCCCACACAGGACCAAACCACACACTCGACGGGCAAACACAGGGGACATGGGGCAGACCAAAGCAAAGAAAGCAAAGAGGCAAATTATCCAGGGGGGCTGGCAGATAATCCGCTGCCACCCGCTGCGCGCTGCACAGCAGGCACCCGACCAATTCAGTTAGTAGCAAACTTTTGAATGCCAAAAACGTGACAAAGACATTGCGCCTGCTGGCCCTGGACACCGGCACCGCCGAACAACACGTCGGCGTGGCACACCTGCCAAGCGACGCTACTGAAGCAGCGCTGTGGCTGCACAGCAGCCAAGGTGGCGCGCAGGCCTCGTTGTCGCTCATCCCTACCGTGCTGGACGTGCTGGCCCAGGCCCACACCCCGCTGGCGGGGCTGGACGCGCTGGTGTTTGGCCGGGGGCCGGGCTCGTTCACGGGGCTGCGCACCGCGTGTGCGGTGGTGCAAGGGCTGGCCTACGGCGCGCGGTCTGAAGCGCACCCTCAAGGCCTGCCCGTGCTGGGCATCGACAGCCTGATGGCCGTGGCCGAAGACGCACGCCACACCTGGCAAGCAACCAACGCCCCGGCACCAGGCACTCTGCTGACCGTCACCGCCCTGCTCGACGCCCGCATGGACGAGGTGTACGCCGCCACCTACACCTTTGCCGATGCCGCCCAACCCCAGGCCACGTTGACCGGTGGCCCCTGGCTGCTGAAGCCCGAACAGGTGGCAGGCCTGCTGGCCCCGGTTGAGCACCCCCACCTGCTGGCAGGCAATGCCTTCGAGGCCTACGGCCCCCGGCTGCCCACTCACCTGCCGCGCCTGACTGCGGCACCCACCGCCGCAGCTTTGCTGCGCCTGGCCCCCGCGCTGCTGGCACAAGGCCAGGCGGGCGGCCCTGCCGATGCGCAGCCCCTGTACGTGCGCGATAAAGTGGCCCAAACCACCGCTGAGCGCGAAGCCTTGCGACAAACCCTATCAGGGGTGCCCTCGCACCCACGCAGGCCGCCGAGCGCGAGCTGCACCTGTTGCCCCTGACGGAGGCCGACCTGGACCTGGTGTGGGACACCGAAAAGCGCGCCTACGCCCACCCCTGGTCGCGCGGCAATTTTGAAGATTCACTGCGGTCGGGCTACCCCGCGCAGATGCTGGTCACCCCACCGCTGCCTGGCGACAACCCGCTGCAACTCACCGCCAGCGGCCACATGCTGCTGGGCTACTGGGTGGCCATGGCGGGCGTGGACGAAATGCACCTGCTCAACATCGCCGTGGCCCCCGAGCACCGCCGCCAGGGCTGGGGCCTGGTGCTGTTGCAAGCCCTGGCCACCCACACGCTGGCCCAAGGCCACGCCTGGCTGTGGCTCGAAGTGCGCACCGGCAACACCCCCGCCCAGTGCCTCTACCGCCGCATGGGCTTTTTGCCCGTGGGGCTGCGCAAGCAGTACTACCCTGCGGGCAACGGTCAGCGCGATGAGCCTGAACCTGCGGGCCCACCCGCCCAAGCCATGAACCCGCCCACCGTCGACCCCAAAACAGCCCTGCACTCGCTGCACCTGGACGAACGCCAGCGCGCCATGCTGGCTGCCATGGGCACGCCCGTGTGGTGGCCCGAGGCCATCACCGAAACGGCTGCGGAAGCGAAACCTGCACCCCCGCCCCCTACGCCGGTGCGCCCAGCCCCTGCGCCAGAAGCGGCTCCTGTGCCTACCCCTGCTGCTGCGCCAGCTGCCGATCCCGCCATTGCCACCCTGAGCTGGGACGCGCTGACCGAAGCCATCCAGTCTTGCCAGGCGTGCGGCCTGTGCCTAGGGCGCCAACGTGCCGTGCCCGGCATGGGCAACCGCCAGGCCCGCTGGATGATCGTGGGCGAAGCCCCGGGCGAGCAGGAGGACAAACAAGGCCTGCCCTTTGTCGGCCCCGCCGGGCAGCTGCTGGACGCCATGCTCGCAGCCATGGGCCTGACACGCGAGGCCGATGTGTACATCGCCAACGTCATCAAGTGCCGCCCACCGCACAACCGCAACCCCGAGCCCGCTGAGGTGGCGCAGTGCCGCCCCTACCTGCAACGGCAAATCGAGCTGGTGCAGCCCGACCTCATCCTGGCCCTGGGCCGTTTTGCCGCCCAGACCCTGTTGGCCGGTGTGGTGCCCGACGTGGACAAGCTGCCCCTGGGCAAACTGCGCGGGCAGGTTTACCGCGTCGACGGGCGGCCCGTGGTCGTGAGTTACCACCCCCCCTACCTGCTGCGCAGCCCCGCCGACAAAGGCAAAACCTGGGCCGACCTGTGCCTGGCCATGGACGCGCTGGGGTACAACCCCCTGGAAAAACCTACTCCGGCACAGCCCCAAACCTAAAATGGTCCCCATGACCTTTACCGACAAACTCTGCGCGGCAAGCGCCCAACACAACAGCCTGCTTTGCGTGGGCCTGGACCCCGAACCCGCGCGCTTTCCCGGTGATTGGAAGGGCGACGCCAGCAAGATTTTTGATTTCTGCGCAGCCATCGTGGACGCCACCGCAGACATTGCACAGTCGTTCAAGCCCCAAATTGCCTACTTCGCCGCCCACCGCGCCGAAGACCAACTGGAACGACTGATGGCCCACATGCGCCGCGTGGCCCCGCGGGTGCCGGTCATACTCGATGCCAAGCGCGGCGACATCGGCTCGACCGCCGAGCAGTACGCCAAAGAAGCCTTTGAGCGTTACCAGGCCGACTGCGTCACGCTGTCGCCCTTCATGGGGTTTGATTCAGTTCTGCCCTATTTGAAGTACGAGGGCAAAGGCGCCTACCTGCTGTGCCGCACCTCCAACCCCGGCGGCGACGACTTGCAAAGCCAGCGCCTGGCCAGCGTGGACGGGCAACCACTGCTGTACGAGCACATTGCCCGCCTGGCCCAAGGCCCGTGGAACGTGAACGGGCAACTGGGCCTGGTGGTGGGCGCCACTTACCCGGCTGAAATTGCCCGCGTGCGCGAGATTGCCCCCACCCTGCCCCTGCTGATTCCCGGCGTGGGCGCGCAGGGTGGCGACGCTGCCGCCACCGTACAGGCAGGGCTGACAGCGCAAGGCCTGATATCGGTCAACTCTTCCCGCGCCATCCTCTACGCCAGCAGCGGCGCCGACTTTGCCGATGCGGCGCGAGCGGAAGCCATTCGCACCCGTGAATTGCTGAACGCCTCAAGGGCATAGCAAACAAATCAATACAGTCAAGCGCTGGGCGGCATTTTTACTTCAAGTATTTTCTCAAGTACCGCCCGGTAAAGCTGGCGTCGCAGGCCGCTATTGTCTCGGGCGTGCCGGTGGCCACCACCATGCCACCGCCCGCGCCACCCTCTGGGCCCATGTCAATCAGCCAGTCGGCGGTTTTGATGACGTCCAGGTTGTGCTCGATCACCACCAGTGTGTTGCCCGCGTCGCGCAGTTGGTGCAGCACCTTCAGCAGCAGCTCGATGTCGGCAAAGTGCAAACCGGTGGTGGGCTCGTCCAATATGTAGAGCGTGCGGCCTGTGTCGCGCTTACTCAGTTCCAGCGCCAGCTTCACGCGCTGGGCTTCGCCGCCCGACAAGGTGGTGGCGCTTTGCCCCAGCCGCACATAGCTCAGGCCCACGTCCAGCAGGGTTTGCAGCTTGCGGTGGATGGTGGGCACGGCGCTGAAGAAGGCGGCGGCCTCGCCCACTGTCATGTCCAGCACCTGGGCGATGTTTTTGCCCTTGTATTGCACTTCCAGCGTTTCGCGGTTGTAGCGTTTGCCGTGGCACACGTCGCAGGGCACGTACACGTCGGGCAGAAAGTGCATTTCCACCTTCACCACGCCGTCGCCCTGACAAGCCTCGCAGCGCCCGCCACCGCTGCCCTGGGCCACGTTGAAGCTGAAGCGCCCGGGGCCGTAGCCGCGCTCTTTGGCGGTGTTGGTTTCGGCCATCAGCTCGCGTATAGCGGTGAACAGGCCCGTGTACGTGGCCGGGTTGCTGCGCGGGGTGCGGCCAATGGGGCTTTGGTCGACGTTGATGACCTTGTCGAAATGCTCCAGGCCCTGAATCTCTTCGTGGGCGGCGGGCTCCTCGTGGGCGCGGTACAGGTGCTTGGCCACCGCCGTGTACAGCGTGTCGTTCACCAGCGTGCTTTTTCCCGAACCGCTCACCCCCGTCACGCAGGTCAGCAGGCCCACGGGGAAGGCGGCGGTCACGCCCTTGAGGTTGTGTCCGTTGGCGTTGACCACGGTCACCCAGTCCCACGGCGTGTGGCGCTCGGTGGGCACGGTGATGTGCTTGGTGCCGCTGAGGTACTGGCCGGTGAGAGATTCAGGGTTGGCCATGACCTGGGCCGCCGTGCCCTGCGCCATGACGCGCCCGCCGTGCACACCCGCACCGGGCCATGCGGATCATGTCTTCGTCGTGCTCCACCACCAGCACGGTGTTGCCCAGGTCGCGCAGGTGGATGAGGGTTGCAATCAGGCGGTCGTTGTCGCGCTGGTGCAGGCCAATGCTGGGCTCGTCCAGCACGTACATCACGCCGGTCAGGCCGCTGCCAATCTGGCTGGCCAGGCGGATGCGCTGGGCCTCGCCACCGCTCAAGGACTCTGCGCTGCGCTCCAGGCTGAGGTAGTTCAGGCCCACGTCGTTCAAAAACTTCAGACGCTGGCGGATTTCGTGCACCACCTTGGCCGCGATGTCACCCTTGGCGCCGCTCAATTGCAAGGCGCTGAAGTACGCCAGCGATTCACCCAGTGTGATGTGGCTCACGTCGTAAATGGCACGCTTCTGGTCGCCCTCGCCCACAAACACGTGGCGGGCCTCGCGGCGCAGGCGGCTGCCATGACAGTCGGGGCAGGGTTGAGTGGCGCGGTAGCGGCCCAGCTCTTCGCGCACGGTGGCACTGTCGGTTTCGCGGTAGCGGCGCTCGAAGTTGCGCAAGATGCCTTCGAACGGGTGCTCTTTGGTCACCTTTTTGCCGGCGGTTTTGCCCGAGTCGATGACGTACTGGAAGGGCACATCCTCTTCACCTGAACCGAACAGCAGCACTTGGCGAGCTTGCTCGGGCAGGTCTTCCCACGGGGTCTCGGCATCAAAGCCATAGTGCTTGGCCAGGCTCTCAACCATCGCAAAGTAGTAGCCGTTGCGCCGGTCCCAACCTTTGATGGCGCCGCTGGCCAGGCTGAGCGAGGGGAAGGCGACGATGCGTGCCGGGTCAAACACCTCGGTGTGGCCCAGGCCGCTGCAGGTGGGGCAAGCCCCGTGCGGCGAGTTGAACGAGAAGAGGCGCGGCTCCAGCTCGCCCAGTGAATAGCTGCAGACCGGGCACGAAAATTTGGAAGAAAAAAGCCTCTCAGCGCTTGATGGTATTGCGCTGGCAGCTACGGTTTCATCCAGGTTCAACACCAAGGCTCGGCCATCGGCCAGGCGCAGCGCGGCCTCAAAACTCTCGGCCAGACGCTGGCGCTGGGCCAGGTAGGCCTGGGCGTCTTCCTGGTCGGCGGGCGAGGCATCTGCGGGCAGGGTGGACGTGGGTGGCGTGGCGCGCACCTTCAGGCGGTCCACCACCACGTCCACGTCGTGCGGCTGGGCGGGGTCCAGCTCGGTCAGTTCGTGGCTTTCCAGGATTTGGCCGTTCACGCGAAAGCGCACATAGCCTTGGGCCACCAGGCCGTCAAACATGTCACCCAAGTCGCCGGTGCGGCCACGGGCAATGGGGGCCAACACCATCAGGCGTGTGCCTTCTGGCCAGGCCAGCACGGCATCCACCATCTGGCTAACGCTCAGGGCGGCCAGCGGCTGGCCATGTTCGGGGCAGTGCGGCGTGCCAGCGCGGGCAAACAGCAGGCGCAGGTAGTCGTGGATTTCAGTCACCGTGCCCACAGTGGAGCGCGGGTTGTGGCTGGTGGCTTTTTGCTCGATGCTGATGGCGGGGCTCAGGCCCTCGATCAAGTCCACATCGGGCTTGTCCATCAGCTGCAAAAACTGGCGGGCGTAGGCGCTCAGGCTTTCCACGTAGCGGCGCTGGCCTTCGGCATACAGGGTGTCAAACGCCAGGCTGCTTTTGCCCGAACCCGATAGTCCAGTGATGACCACCAACTTGTCGCGCGGAATGTCGAGGTCGATGTTTTTCAGGTTGTGCGTGCGCGCGCCCCGCACGCTGATGCGCTGGTGGCGCAAGGCAGCGGCCAGCGGCAGGCCATCGTCGGCAACGGGCTGGGGGTTTGCAAATTGGGACGAGGCAGTTTCTGGCGACATGGGGCAACACAACAAGCCCTGCTGAAAGCCTGAGCGAAATGGCCCAGCCCGGCGCAAGGCAACTGGGCATTATCGGTTGCCGAACAATCAAGGACAATCTGCGGCTTTGCCCGCCCGCCTCATACCGCGCCCATGCCTTCCAATGCCCCCGCTCCTGTCGAGCCTGCCGCCATGACACCAATGGAGCGGCGCGCCAGTTTTTCGCTGGCGGCCATTTTTGCCCTGCGCATGTTGGGCCTGTTTCTGGTGTTGCCCGTGTTTGTGCTGGAAGCCAGGCAATACCCCGGCGGCGACAACACCGCCCTGGTGGGCCTGGCCATGGGCGTGTATGGCCTCACGCAAGCGCTGATGCAGGTGCCGCTGGGCATGGCCAGCGACCGCTGGGGCCGCAAACGCATCATCGTGCTGGGGCTGGGTGTGTTTGCGCTGGGCAGCGGCGTGGCCGCACTGGCCACCAGCGTGGAAGGCCTGCTGGTGGGCCGCGCACTGCAAGGCGCCGGTGCCGTGTCTGCCGCCGTGACAGCCTTGCTGGCCGACCAGACCCGTGACAGCGTGCGCACGAAGGGCATGGCATTGATTGGCGCCAGCATTGGGCTGATGTTTGCACTGTCTCTGGTGCTGGCCCCACCGCTCACGGCAGCCGTGGGCTTGGGCGGTGTGTTTGCCCTGACGCTGATATTGGCGGTGGCCGGCATGGCGGTGGTGACCTGGTGGACCCCACCCGAGCCCCCCAAAGCACCCAACACCCCGCGCGGCAAGCTGATGGACGTGCTGTTTCACCCCGCCCTGTGGCGGCTGAACCTGGGCGTGTTTGTGCTGCACGCCACACAACTGGGCATGTGGATGGCCGTGCCTGCACTGTTGACGCAGACCGGCCTGGCCCCGGCCAGCCACTGGCAGGTGTATTTGCCTGCGGTGTTGGGTTCGTTTGTGCTGATGGGCGGCCTGTTTGCCATGGAACGCCGGGGCTACCTGCGTGCCGTGCTGCGCGCCGCCGTGCTGCTGTTGCTGCTGGTCTGGCCGCGTCCAGCGGGCCGGCACTGTGGCCACTGGCCACGCTGCTGTTTTTGTTTTTCGTGAGCTTCAACATCCTTGAAGCCAGCCAGCCCAGCCTGGTGTCGCGCCTGGCCCCACCTGAATCACGCGGGGCCGCACTGGGTGTGTACAACGCGCTGCAATCACTGGGCCTGTTTGCCGGGGGTGCCGTGGGTGGCTCCCTGGTGAAATGGGGTGGCACACAGGTGCTGTTTGCGGCGTGCTGCGCGGCAGTGGCCGTGTGGTTGGTGCTGGGGTGGGGCATGAAGGTACCCCCTCCCAAAGGCAAGTCAGCAGGGCACTGAAGGTCGCCGCTCATTGGCCGCGCTGCTGCACAATCGGGCTTTCACAGAACACTTTTTCGGGCAGACACCATGGCATCCGTCAACAAAGTCATCCTCATCGGCAATTGCGGGCGAGACCCTGAAATCCGCTACCTGCCGTCTGGCCAGGCCGTGGCCAACATCAGCATTGCCACCAGCACACGCCGCAAGAACCGCGACACCGGCGAAAGCGTGGAAGACACGCAGTGGCACCGCGTGACGTTCTACGACCGCCTGGCCGAAATCGCCGGTGAATACGTGAAAAAAGGGCGTCCCGTGTACGTGGAAGGCCGTCTGAAGTACGGCACCTACGTGGACAAGGCCACCGGCGCCGAGAAGAACACCGTGGACATCATCGCCACCGAACTGCAACTGCTGGGCGGCCGCGAAGGCATGGGCGGCGGCAACATGGGTGGAGGGGATGAGGGCGGCTACGACGCTCCAGCGCCCGCTCGCCGTGCACCTCCGCCTTCACGTCCGGCAGCACCGGCCTACGCCCCAGCACCACGTCAAGCACCGCCCGCTGCCCCCGCACGCAGCAGCAGCGGCTTTGATGACATGGACGATGACATTCCCTTCTAAATAGCACCTTGTGGTCGACGGCCCCTCAGGCAATCACTACAACACGGCTGACTGGCCTGGCGTGACGGCCCACTGCGGGTCGTCAAACACCAGTTGAATGGCACCCGGGTCGCGCACTTCGGTCAGCGGGCCGCTGTTGGGCGCGGCCTGCAGCAGGCAAGGCGCATCGGCCTGGCGGTAACGGGTTTTCGCGGCCAGGCGGCGGGGTTTGGACAGGTCGGGCGCGGTGCCCGCGGCCCAACTCAGGTCTTGCGCCACCAGCTCGCTGTTCAGTAACCACGGGTGGTCATGCCCTTGCACCACCCACAGGGTATTGGTTTTGAGGTCTTTGCGCGCCACAAACCACGGCTCGTGCTCGCCCACGCCGCGCAGACCCTGGCTTTGCACGGCCTTCAGTTCAGCGCCACGCGCCTTCACGCCGCCAATGCCCAGCCCCTGGCGCTGGCCCAGGGTGTAAAAGCTCAGCCCCACATGCTGGCCCAGCACACGGCCTTCTGCGTTCTTGATGGGGCCGGGCTCGTGCGCGATGTAACGGTTCAAAAAGTCGCGGAAAGGCCGCTCGCCAATGAAGCAAATGCCGGTGGAGTCTTTCTTTTTGGCGTTGGGCAGGCCGATCTCGGCGGCAATGCGGCGCACCTCGGTTTTGTGCAGCTCGCCCACCGGGAACAGGGTTTTGGCCAGTTGGGGCTGCGTCAGACGGTGCAGAAAGTAGCTTTGGTCTTTGCTGGGGTCCAGGCCTTTGAGCAACTCGAAGCGGCCATCGCCCAGCTGCGCGGTTTCCACTGGCAGGAGGCTGCCATCGGCCCCCACACAGCGCACGCGGGCGTAGTGCCCGGTGGCAATTTTGTCGGCCCCACGGGCAAAGGCGTGGTCCAGAAAGGCCTTGAACTTGATTTCGGCGTTGCACAGGATGTCGGGGTTGGGCGTGCGCCCTGCCTGGTACTCGCGCAGGAATTCGGCAAAAACCCGGTCTTTGTATTCGGCGGCCCAATCACGTCGGCCACGCTGGCGGCATCGACAAAGTCGATGTTGGACGAGCAGTATTCGCTGTTGTCGTCGTCTTCCCAGTTCTTCATGAAGATGCCAATGACTTCATGCCCCTGCTGCTTCAGCAGGTACGCACTCACGGCCGAATCCACACCTCCGCTGAGGCCCACGACGATTTTTTGCTTGGCTGTCATGGGGCGGGATTATCCCCAGCGGGCCATTCCTTCGGGCATGCCCGAACGCTCAGCCCAGCATGGCCTTCCACATACCTGTACCCCAGCTCATGGCACCCGAGCCCGAACGGGCGTTGTGTTCCGGGTCCACCGAGAACTTCAGCTTGGGCGCTTGGCCGGCTTCGACGGTGGACGCCACGTTGATGTTGATGGCGGTGTTGTGCGTGACGTTGGCCCAGCAAATGCCCAGGGGCAAATCGACAGGGCCTGGGGCAGCCGCTACAGTTTTGCCGGTCACTCGGTCCACAATTTCCTCGCCCACCTGCTTGCCCGCGTTGAACGCGACATGCCCGCTTTTGGGCAATGGACTGCCTTGCGCATCGCCAATGATGTACACCTTGGCATCGGCCTGCGACTCAAAGCTGGGGAGCTTCACTGCCGCCCAGCGCTCACCCAAACCGGCCTGCCGAACCATGCCATTGGCGCGCATGGGCAGGACCAGGTTGGCGTGCTGAAACGGAATATCGCCTTCGCTGGTTTGCAAGGCGCGTTTGCCCATGTCCACCGCCTTGATATCGATATTGGGCATGTATTCGATCTCGGCGGCATACAGCGACTTCATCGCACCCAGAATGGGCTTGGCAATCGGGCCAGGCATGGGCGCAGCGTTGGCGTCCAGCAGAATGATCTTTCCCTTGGTGCCGCGCTTTTTCATTTGTTCGGCAATCAGAAATGCACGCTCGTAGGGCGCGGGCGGGCAGCGATAGGGTGGCTTGGGCGCGCTGATGATGAAGTGGCCGCCTGTGGTCAAAAACGCATCCACTTCGCGCTTGACGGCCTCCTGTTCAAATGCGCGGAACCCCACTGGCAATTGGTCGCGGGCCTGCGCATAACCCGCTATGGCCTCCTCCATGTACTCAATGCCTGGAGACAAGACCAGAAAGTCGTATCCCAGGCGTTTTGAGCCCGTCACCACCTCTGACTTGACGCGGTCAATTTCCAGCACGCGCTCGCGCACACGGCGCACGTTGTCCAGGCGGTCAATACCGGCATAGCTGCGTTGGAAGTCCGATGCGGGC
>JAIFMP010000157.1 GCA_020048405.1 Hydrogenophaga sp. | reverse complement strand
GCACAGGCTTCCAGCACTTCCCGGCAAGCGGTGGCGGCCAATCCGTCAGCCTGAGCTGGGCCACATCGGGCATGTGAACCATGTTGTCGGTTTCGTCATCAGCCACCAGTGCCGCTTTCGGCCAGTTGCAGCGGCAACAGGCCACGCGCTTGGCTGAGCAATACGAAGCACGTGCTTCATCTTTGCGTGCTCAGGCCCAAAGTGCCCAAAATCAGGCGGACCGAGCGACGCAGCGGGCTGACAACCTGTCGATCCAGGCCGACCAGGCACAGGGCCGCGCTGACACCGCCAAAACCACGGTGAACTCAGCCAATGCCATGGGCGAACTGGCCCAGACTCAGTCAGCCCAAATCGTGCAGGCGGTTCAGCGGGCGCTGCCAGTGGCCAACGCTGAACAGGCTGCTCCCGCTGCGAGCACCGCCGCCGTGGCCCCCAGCGCGGGCTTGGTGAACCTGCAAGGCCAGCGCATCGGCGTGCGGGTGAACGTCAGCGTTTGACGTGAAACGTTGTTTGCAGTGGGTCAATATTTGGCGATGACTGCTGGCCACAAGCTGAAATCGCCAGCTGATATCCTGCGGACAGGAGCCCACCATGTGTACTGCGATTCCACTGAAGATCATCAACGTCTTGTCTCGGAGTGAGGCTGTCTGCAACTCGGATGGCACAGACATTACGGTCGATATTTCGTTTGTCGATGAGGTCGAACCTGGAGATTGGGTATCGGTGCATCTGGGGGTGGCGAGGTCCAAAATGACCCATGCCGAAGCGCAAGTCATTCTGGATGCTTTGTCGGCTCTCCAAATGGTCCGGGACGGTCAAACGGATGTGGACCATCTCTTTGCGGACCTCATTGGCAGGGAGCCGCAGCGCCCACCGAAAGTTTGAACTCCGAGACCCCACATTCACCGGAGTGGATCCAACTTTCACCGCGCCCGGCTTTTGGCGCGCGCCAGCACAATCCACGGGCTTTTTGATCTAGCTCAGTCTTTTCTGCAGTTGGATGGTGCAAATTCACTGCATGCAAATATGCGTTCAAAATGAAGTACTCGGTTTATCTGCGACGGACAGTCGCGGAAGCGGCGTACGGCTGTTGGCCATGGGTGTTGGCAACACACTGATGACCGATGAGGCTGCTGGCCCTCGTGCAATGGAGGCGTTCCGCGCCATTGCAGGTGATCTGGAGGGGATCACTTTCCTCGATGCGGGAACTCTGAGCTTCACGCTTGCCGACGAGATTTCATCCCACAACGCGATCATCGTGTTCGATGCGGCGCGACTGAAGGCCGCACCCGGCACGGTTCAAGTGCTGGAGGGCCAAGCCATGGACGACTTCGTGCGTTCGGGCAAGCTCACCGTGCACGAAGTGGGCATCACTGATTTGCTGGACATGGCGCGGATCACGGGGGAGTTGCCAGTGCAGCGTGCACTGATCGCCATAGAACCGGCTGAAATAGGTTGGGGCTTGGAGTTGTCAGCAGCTGTCGCCGCAGCCATGCCGCTGGCCGCCAGGGCCGCAAGATCTGTGGCAGAGAGGTTTCTTGCCAACCAGGGGGAGGTGGTATGAGTATCCCCGTGTTGCGCGACTTTCTGCCGCCACCCAGAACGGGCAACGTGATCCTGCTGCTCAATGAGGTGCGCCATGCACTGGATCGATTGCTGCACACGTCTGAGGGAACGACGATTGATCTGTCGGGCATCCCGATGACGGCACCAGAGCAAGAAGAGCTTGATGCAGCACTTGGATCAGGCGAGGTAACGGCGACTCTGTCTGCTTCGGGTCCTTCCGAGATCCGGGAAACCGCGTTCTCCGGCGTTTGGCGGGTGGCTCACAAGAGTGAGAGTGGGCAAACCCTCGGCCGTTACATTGAAATTGCAGCCATCCCTTCCATCCTTCTTGCTCAGCCTGCGGATATCGCTGCTGGCTTGGAGCGTCTGTCTCTCCATCTGTCCCCATCCAGTGAACACAAGGTGACCTCATGACCATCAGGGAACTCACACTGGGCGAGCATCTGCAGGCCAGAGGTGTGTCGCGGCGCGCTTTCATGAAGTACTGCGCCACGACCGCCTCGCTCCTGGCATTGCCGCCCGCATTGGTGCCCAAAATCGCCCATGCCCTCGAAGTGCAACGAAGGCCTTCCGTGATTTGGCTCTCTTTCCAGGAATGCACTGGGTGCACGGAGTCGATCACGCGGTCGAACAGTCCGTCGATCGAGTCGATGATTTTCGAAACCATCAGTCTGGACTACCACCACACGCTGCAGGCTGCCTCCGGGCACGCTGCCGAAGAAGCGCGAGAAACCGCAATGAAGGAGAACTGGGGCAAGTACCTCGTTCTCGTCGACGGATCGATCCCAATGGGGAACATGGGTTACTCGACAACGGCCGGTGAGAGCAACCTGGATACGCTCAAGAGAGTGGCAGAGGGGGCTGCAGCCATCGTGGCCATCGGCACGTGTTCGGCATATGGTGGCATACCGAATGCCAATCCCAACCCGACCGGGGCGGTATCCGTCTCCGACATCATCAAGAACAAGCCCATTGTCAACATCCCGGGATGTCCACCCATCCCTGCGGTGATGACGTCGGTCTTGGCCCACTACATTGCGTTCGGTGCTTTGCCCGAGCTCGATCACCTGGGCAGACCGAAGGTGTTCTATGGCCAGAACATCCATGACCGCTGCTACAGGAGGCCGTTCTACGAACGCGGTCAGTTCGCGGAAACCTTTGACGACGAAGGGGCCAAAAAAGGCTGGTGTCTTTACAAGCTGGGGTGCAAGGGCCCCACGACCTACAACGCTTGCGCAGTTCTCAAGTGGAATGAAGGTACATCCTTCCCGATCGAGGCTGGGCATGGTTGTCTGGGCTGCTCGGAACCCAAATTCTGGGATGCCGGCAGCTTTTACAAGCCGCTTTCGCAATCGACGCTGCTGGATGCGCGCACCGTGGGAGTGGCGGCCGCAGTCGGCATTGCGGTGGGGGTAGGCGCTGGGGTGGCGAGCCGCGCTGTCCAGAAGAACGCCCGATCCGCAACGCCTGCTACACATCCTGACGTCAAGTCTCTCCAGGAGAAAGCATCATGACGCTTCTTGAGTTTGCGCGCGGCCCCGCGCTTCAATGGGCTGCAGCCATTTTTGTCGTCGGAATGCTCTGGCGCACGGTCGGATTGCTCATGCTCATGCGATCTCATCCGCTGTCGGCAGACCGGCGTGAGAACCTCGCCGTGGGTGGCGTGCGTGCGGTGTTTCACCGGTTTTCGCTTTCCCACGTCTTTCAGAAGAAGGTGGTGTTCCAGTATGTGGCGGGCTGGGCGTGGCACCTCGGGTTTTTCATTGTGTTGTTCTTCTTCCAACTGCACATCAATTTTTTCGCCGGCATATTGGGCTTCTCATGGCCAGCGCTACCCAACGGGTTGATTGTGGTCTTCGGGTCAATGAGCGCTGCGGTGTTGCTGATGCTCTTTGTGCGCCGGTTCACACATCCGGTTCTGAGGTACCTGTCAACTTTCAACGACTACTCGAGCGTGCTGGTCACCGCGCTCCCGTTCATCACGGGGCTCGCTGCCTACATGCACATCGGCCTGCGTTATGAAACCCTGTTGGCGCTGCATTTCCTGTCCATTGCTTTGCTGTTGGTCTGGATGCCCTTTTCCAAGTTGTTCCACGTCGTCACCATCCTTCCGTCCCGCTACATACTGGGTGTGAAGTTCTGGCGCAGGGGAGTTGAAGCATGACCGAAGTCGTCACCAAACAAGAGTTGAACGATGCCTTTGCCATGTTCTATGGCATGGCGGCGAGCCTCAAGGAGCTGGCACCCCCCGCAGTGAATTACTCCGATGAGGAGCGTGTGGCGCGCGCGAAAACGGTTTTTCTCAAGGCGTTGGACAACGGGTATGCGACGCAGCTGGATGCTTGTGTCCACTGCGGTGCCTGTGCCCAGGCGTGCCAGTACTTCATTGGCACGGAGGATCCGAAATACACCCCCATCCACAAGCTGGATGTGATGAAGCGGGTGTATCAAAGGGAACTGTCGCCACTTTCGTGGTTGCTGAAGCCCTTTGTGGCCGACATCACCATTGACGATCTTCACGAAGAACGGCATCTGGCTTTTGAGGCATGCACCATGTGTGGACGGTGCAACATGGTCTGCCCGGCAGGCATCAACATTGCCGACATGGTTGCGGTGAACCGTTCGGCTCTGGCCTACGCTGGCTTGATGCCCGACGAGCTGCGGTTCATGGTCGCCGAACAAGAGGCGGACGGTACGATCTTCGGTGCAGACAAGGATCTTTTCCTGTTCCGTATCGGCGTGCTGGAAGAAAAGCTGGGTTTCAAGATTCCGGTCGACAAGGAAAAAGCCGACGTGCTGCTGGTCACCTCCGGCTTGGACATCCACCTGTTTTCAGATGCCACCGGCGGTGCGATCGAAACCCTTCAGCACATGGGTGTGGACTACACGTTGCTGTCGGATGCCTATGAAGGGGCTAACTTCGGCTCATTGGGTGGCGATGACGCGCTCAAGAAGAAACTGACGAAGAAACTGACCGAAGCCGCTATTCGCGTTGGCGCCAAAACAGTGATCGTGCCTGAATGCGGGCACAGCTTCCCGGCGTTGCGCTGGGGGGCAGCCGAGAGCATTGGTCGGGAGGTGCCGTTTGATGTGTCCACCGTGTCCGAGTACTTTGGCAAGGCGGTCATGGACGGGCGACTCAAGCTTCAGGCAAAGGATCACCCTGGCATTGTTGCCTTGCACGACCCCTGCAAGGTCGGTCGTTGGGGCGGTGTTTTCGATGAGCCACGTGAGATCCTCAAGGCTTGCGGCTACAACCTCAAGGAAACCGAGAGTTCGCGGGAATTCAACTTCTGTTGCGGTGGTGGAGCGGGCAACTTCCTGATCCAGGAGGCCGATCAACTCAAGCGGGTGGGATACCGCATCAAGATGGGCGAGATAAAGGCCACCGGTGCCGAGCAACTGATGGTTTCGTGCGGGTCTTGCCGAATGAACTTCGAGGTTGGCAAGGTCAAAGCGGGTGACAGCATGCCTGTGGAGAGCCTCGCCGCCGTGATTGCGGCACACCTGCCGGCAAAAGAAGGAGCGGTCAAGTGAGCAAACGTATCGTTGTTGATCCCATCACCCGGATCGAGGGGCATCTGCGCATCGAAGCTCAGATGGAAGGCAACAAAATTGCGGCAGCGTATTCGTCGGGCACTTCTGTCCGGGGCATCGAAGTCATTCTCAGGGGGCGTGACCCTCGCGATGCATGGGCTTTTGCCCAAAGGATCTGTGGTGTGTGCACCTTGGTGCACGGCATGGCCTCGGTCCGGGCCGTGGAGGATGCGCTGAAGTACCCCATTCCGCCCAACGCGCAACTGATCCGCAACTTGATGATTGCGGCTCAGTACGTGCATGACCATGTGATGCACTTTTACCACCTGCATGCGCTGGACTGGGTCGACGTGGTGTCGGCGCTCAACGCCGATCCGGCGGCCACGTCTGCTTTGCAGCAGTCAATCTCCAAGCACCCTTTGTCATCGCCAGGCTATTTTGCCGATGTCAAGAAGCAGCTCAAGGGGTTCATCGAGACCGGTCAGATCGGGATTTTTGCCAACGGCTACTGGGGCCATCCGGGCTACAAACTGCCGCCTGAAGCGAATCTCATGGCCGTGGCTCACTACTTCGAAGCTTTGAAGTGGCAGCGCGAGGTTGCCAAGCTCCACGCGATATTTGGTGGCAAGAACCCGCACCCTAACTTTGTTGTTGGCGGTGTACCTTGCCCCATTGACTTGAATTCCGATTCCGCCATCAACGCCGAGAAACTGCAGAAAGTGCGCGACATCATCCAGATGGCCCGCGAATTCGTGGACAACGTCTATTTGCCCGATACGCTGGCCATTGCGGGTTTCTACAAGGACTGGGCTACCCGGGGTGAAGGCCTTGGCAACTTCATGACCTACGGCGATTTTCCGGCAGATGGCATGAACCCGGCGACTAACCTGGTGCCTGCTGGCGTGATCCTGAACAGGGATTTGTCCACCATTCATCCGCTTGACCTGGGCAACCCGAACCAGGTCGAAGAATACGTGTCGCACAGCTGGTACGACTACAAAGGTGGCAAGGACAAGGGGCTGCATCCGTGGGATGGGGAAACAACCCTCAACTACACGGGGCCTCAGCCACCTTTCGAGCAGCTTAACGTCGAAGGTGCCTATTCCTGGATCAAAGCTCCCCGCTGGAAGGGCCATGCTGTCGAGGTGGGGCCGCTGGCGCGTGTGCTCATGCTCCACGCATCGGGTCACGAGCCGACCAAGGATCTGGTGGGTAAAACGCTATCGACCCTTCAACTGCCAGTCCAAGGCCTGTACTCGACTTTGGGCAGGGTCGCCGCCCGGACATTGGAGACCAAAATCATTGCAGATGCCATGCGAGGTTGGTACGACAGCCTCGTCGGCAACATTCGTGCAGGTGACACCAAAACGTTCAACGAAACGCTGTGGGACCCCTCCACCTGGCCGAAACAGGCCAAGGGTGTGGGCTTCATGGAAGCGCCACGCGGCGGCCTGGGGCACTGGATCGTGATCGAGGACGGCAAGATTGCCAACTACCAGGCTGTGGTGCCGTCAACATGGAATGCAGGACCCCGTGATCCGAAAGGGCAGCCGGGGGCGTACGAGGCTGCGTTACAGGACAACCACACCATGGCCAACCCAGATCAACCGCTGGAAATCTTGCGGACGGTTCACAGTTTTGACCCTTGTCTTGCCTGCGCAGTCCATGTGATGGACCCGGATGGCACAGAGCGGGTGAAAATCCAGGTGAGCTGATTGTTCGGCCGGTTGCTTGATACAGAAATTACACAGGAGTTGCAAAAATGAGTGAACTTTTCTCGCCGGACTGGATGGCTGGCTTTGCCAGCAACTGGAATGCCGACCCTGAATTGGGTGCGGCGTTAGCCACCATCGATTTCTCGTCCAACGTGGCCTACGGCTACACCGGTGACGACGCGCCCAAAGGCGTACTGATCGTGAAACAGGGCATGGCGACCGACAGTGGGCCGTATGCGGGACAGCCCTTGAATTGGGACATTCGGGCATCGGCCGATACATGGGCGTCATGGATGAAGACACCGCCCAACATGATGAAGTTGGGGGTAAGTTTCACCACTGGCAAGCTCAAGTTTGTTGTGGGCGACTACGGCGCAATGATCAAGGATCCCCGCATGGCAGGACCTTTCATCAAGTCGTTTGCCGCCATGTCGAAGGTTGCTTGACGACCAACGCACTGCTGCTTGTCTTGCCCGCGCATTGCCCACCGATATCCGCACAGCACCACCCGAAAAAGGATAAACCCGTGTCATTGAACGTCATTCGCCGCATGGCCACTGCTGCATTGTTGACCGTTGCCACTGGCGCAGCCCAGGCCCATACCGGCCACGGCACCCATGGCTTGGTGGAAGGTTTGATCCATCCGTTCGGCGCAGATCACCTTCTGGCCATGGTCGCAGTAGGTCTCTGGTCGGCCTCTGCGCTTCCCCTCCGCCGCTCATGGTGGGGCCCCGTCACATTCATGGGTGCATTGTTGGCTGGAGCCATGCTTGGTGCATCTGGTTTGTCGTTGCCATACCTTGAACACGCCATCGCCCTCAGTGTGGTGTTATTTGGCGTGATGTTGGCTGGGGCCCAACGTGGCTTGCCGGTTTCGGCAGGTCTTTGCCTGGTGGCTGCTGCGTCGGTTTTGCACGGGTTGGCACACGGCGCAGAATCGCCGCAAACCGGATTCTCTGGGTACGCGGCGGGTTTTCTGTTGACCACTGCCATCCTCCATCTCGGTGGCATCTCTATGGGCTTGGCCATGAGCCGCTGGATGTCACAACGCCGTGGTGCTGTGCTGGGTAGCCTCGGCGCCGCACTCGGTGTATCTGGGCTGTACCTCTTTGGTCAAGTGGCGACTTGAGTCACAGATGATGGGGCGCCCTGCCAGAAAGAGGATGGGCGCATGAGCGGTGCAGCCAACCTATTGCTGCGTGAAGCCGTCATACGGCCCGGTGAAGTTTTGGGTCATTCCATCAGCTTGCCCACCGCGACATGGGTGGAAGACTTCACACGTGGGCGCCCCGCATCGGTGGTTCCCGGTTTGCTTGCGGCGGTGTTCAACTTGTGTGGTCATGCGCACAGGTTATGCAGCGAATTGGTGCTGTCTGCCGCCGGATCGGGCCCGACGCCCGACGGCGTCGTCCTGTCTGAATCGTTGAGGCGGGAGACTGTTTCCGAGCATTTGCGGCGCATCGCCATCGATTGGCCGAGGTTGCTCTCGAACTCCGATGACATCTTCTATCTCCGCGACCTGGCGCAATCGCTGCCTACCGCTCCCGCATTGATGAAGAAGGGCCCGCTGACTGCCGCCGATTGGTTGGTACAAACCCGTTGGCTGGAAGAAAACCTGTTGGGCGTGCCCGCGCCGACCTGGTGGCGGAGCTGGACCGCTGACCCTGAGGGTTGGATGCGCGAGTGGACGGGCCAATCCCAAGGTCAGTTGCCTGAGTTGCTGGTCCAAGCAGGAGACCCGGATTGGAGCTGGATTTTGCCTGTCAAGAATCGTATGTCTGAACACGCAACAACCCACACAGGATGTTGGAGTCGCATGGCGGACGGACCACAGCGCGGCTTGTCGGATTGGGTGATGCTGGGTGCCCGCATCGCAGATCTGGTGGCGCTGTGTCTCGACGACGGTTCTCCAAACACAGGCCCGCGGCGTTTGCGCTGGGGCACACGCACCGAAGTGCCTGACCGTGCCGCCACGCCTGTGAGTGGCGCAGCCGATACAGGCCCAGTGGCGGTGGCTTGGGTGGAAATGGCCCGGGGCCTGCTGGTTCACCGTGCCAGACTCATCCCAGGGCAGTCCAAACCCACCGTGGCTTTCTACTCGGTGGCGGCCCCCACCGATGTGAACTTTTCACCTTGGGGTGAAGTGGCGCACGCGGTGGCGGCTCTGCCCAAAGTGGCAGGGACCCCACAAAGTGTCATGCGGGTCCAACGACTCATGGCCGCTTTTGACCCCTGCGTGCCGTTTCGCGTGGACGCGCCCGAAGCTTTACCCACGCCGGAGGCCGCCCGTGCATGAGGCCAGTATTGCAGGCGGCATATTGCAACTGGTGGAGCAAGCTGCCGCTCGCGACCCCTTTTCGCAGGTGCTGTCGTTGCGTCTCGAAGTTGGTCAGCTATCTGGTGTCGACGTCGACGCACTGCGTTTCGCGCTAGAGGCCCTCGCGCCTGGCAGCTTGTTGGCGGGTGCCGCTATCACCATCGACGAACCACCAGGCCAAGCATGGTGTCTTCCATGCATGGCGTCGGTGCCCCTTCCACAGCGGGGCATGGCGTGTCCGCTGTGCGGGGGGTATCAATTGCAACCCACGGACGGCGCTGAGCTGCGTGTGGTTGATCTTCAGGTCAGCGATACCTGAATCCGCTTATTCTTGGCATAAGGAGCCTCAGACATGTGTGTTGTATGTGGATGCAGCGGGAACAGCCCCAAACTCGAAGCGGTGCCTGATGCGCAGGCCGCTCCCAGCACCTGGCCATCGGCACTGACTTCTGTCGCCGCTGGGGTGACCGGGCCTGTCGGTGCGCCGTCACCTGCCGACCTTCATTTCGGACTGGGTGAGGCCAAAGTGTCGGTGCCGGGACTCAGCCAGTCTCGCACCGTTCAGATCGAGGCCGATATCCTGGGTGCCAACGACCGTGTGGCTGCCCGCAACCGTCAGCACTTTGCCGCCCATGGTGTCACCGCGCTCAACCTGGTCAGCAGCCCCGGATCGGGCAAGACCACGCTGCTGTGCGCCACCATCGAAGCCTTGCGTGAACATCATCCGCATCTTGCGATGGCAGTGATCGAGGGTGACCAGCAGACCAGCTTCGATGCCGACCGCATCAGGGCCACTGGTGCGCCCGCTATTCAGGTCAACACTGGCAAGGGCTGCCATCTGGATGCGCCCATGGTGGCAGCAGCATTCGAGCGTTTGCACCACGGTCATGGCCTGGTGGGGCACGATCATGATCACGAACACGCTCATACCCATGGTCACACGGCTTCTCCTCAGGTGTTGTTCATCGAGAACGTCGGCAACCTGGTCTGTCCTGCCCTGTGGGACTTGGGTGAGGCGGCCATGGTCGCCATCCTCTCGGTTACCGAGGGCGATGACAAGCCGCTCAAGTACCCTGACATGTTCGCTGCTTCTACGCTGATGGTGCTCAACAAAATCGACCTGCTTCCGCATGTGCGCTTTGACGTGGAGCGTTGCATCGCTCTGGCGCGTCAGGTCAACCCGTCCATTCAGGTCATTCAGTTATCGGCCACCACCGGCGAGGGCATGGACGACTGGCTGCACTGGCTGGAACACCGTGTACCCGCGCTGGCACAAAACCACCACCATGGGCATGCGCCTGGCCACAGTCACGACACCCCCGCCACAGAGGCCGCCTTGCGCCAGCGCGTGGCCGAGCTGGAGGCTGAATTGACCCGCTTGCGTGCCGCCTCGACCTGATCCCCGTTCACGCCTGACCTTATGACTGTTGCCATCCTGGCTCTGGGGGCCTGGTTGAAAAACACCGCATGCCTGGTCCGGTGGGAAGGTGCGCTGCCTGAAGTGATCTGGTCCGACTTGCACGGAGACCTGTCTGAACCCGAGGCTTGCCGGGCACTGGAAGCGTCGGCCCTTGCATTGCTGGCGCAGGCTGGCTCTGGCGGAGTGGCCGCCATCGCACACGACCTGCACCCCGACTTCTTCAGCAGCCAGCTGGCGGTTCGGCTGGCCGCGCAGTGGGGTGTACCTGCCATCGCAGTGCAGCATCACCACGCGCATGTGGCCGCGGTGGTTGCAGAGTGGGACAGCGCTCACCCAAGTGCCGCGTCAAACCACAGCGCCTGGCTGGGATTGGCCCTGGACGGCATGGGAATGGGCACAGACGGCACAGCCTGGGGCGGCGAACTGCTTGCCGTGAACGTTGGAAGCCAGCCGGGTTGGCAACGCTTGGGCCACCTGCAAACCCTGGCTCTGCCCGGCGGCGACAAGGCCGCCCGCGAGCCTTGGCGTGTGCTGGCTTCGGTACTTCATATTTCGGATCGGCTTGCGCTTAATCAGAAAGCGCTGGAGGCCAAATTTCTTTCAAACCTGTCCAGCATCCAGGTGGCGACCGTGGCTCAGATGCTGACGAGGGGAATCAACTGTCCTTCCACCACCAGTGCCGGGCGTTGGTTCGACGCCGCTGCCGCTGCGCTGGGTCTGTGCGGTTGGCAACGCGACGAGGCCGAGGCTGCACAGGCCCTTGAGCGGGCAGCCTCCATGGCGCTGGCCCAGGAGCCTGATTTACCTGCACTGCCCGGCGCACGCTGGCTGTTGTCCGAGGTTGACGCCAAGGCCTCGTTTGCACCTTCAAGGCCCCACGTGTTGGAATTGGTACCGCTGGTGGAAGCCCTGTGCGCCGTCAATCCTGCACATACCGCCGCCGTGAATCGCGCTGCTGCGGGGTTTCACCTCGCCCTGGCCGATGGGCTGGTGGCTGGGGTGCTCAACGCACGCGATCATTGGTCAGGCCCCGGCCCGGCACCCCACCGGGTGGCGCTCAGTGGGGGCTGTTTTTTCAACCGGGTGTTGCGCGAACGGGTTCAGAGTGGCTTGCATGCTGCAGGACTGGTCACCGCCTTGCCGACCCACCGGGGCTGCGGCGACGCTGGTCTTGCCCTGGGCCAAGCCTGGGTGGCTTGGCAACAATGCATTTGCGAACCGAACAAGGAGTTGTCCTCATGTGTCTAGCTATTCCCGCCCGAGTCGTTGAACGGCTGCAAGGCGATCAGGCTACCGTTGAACTGGGCGGTATTTGCAAAACCGTCTCCCTTGCTCTGGTGCCCGAGGCCCAGGTGGGCGACTACGTCATCGTCCATGTGGGCCACGCCATTGGCCTGCTGAACCCTGACGAGGCCGAACGCACCCTTGCCCTCTTTGCGGAACTTGGCGAACAGACAGGAACCACGGCATGAAGTACATCGACGAGTTCCGTGACGGTGACCTGGCCCGCCACATCGCCGAGCGCATCCGCACCGAGGTTCAACCCGATCGCGCCTATCGCTTCATGGAGTTTTGCGGCGGCCACACCCACGCCATATCGCGTTACGGCGTGCTGGAACTGCTGCCACCCAACCTGCGCATGATTCATGGTCCGGGCTGCCCTGTGTGTGTGCTGCCCATTGGTCGGGTGGACATGGCCATTGAATTGACGCTGAACAATCCGGTCACGCTGTGCACCTACGGTGACACCATGCGCGTGCCCGCCAGTGGCAGCTTGTCGTTGACCAAGGCCAAGGCGCGCGGGGCCGATATCCGAATGGTGTATTCCGCTGCAGACGCACTGGCCCTTGCCCAAGCGCAACCCGATCGGCAAGTGGTGTTTTTTGCCATCGGTTTCGAGACCACCACCCCGCCCACTGCCCTGGTCATTCGGGAAGCCGCCCGACTGGGTGTCACCAACTTCAGCGTGATGTGCAACCACGTGCTCACGCCCCCGGCCATCCGCGCCATCCTGGACGGGGCGCCAGCAGGCTCGACCGCAGAACTCGATGGCTTCGTGGGCCCCGCGCACGTGAGCGTGGTCATCGGCTCCGACCCCTATGCCCGTTTCGCCCGCGAGTACCAAAAGCCCGTTGTCATTGCCGGATTCGAGCCACTCGACGTGCTGCAGGCCATCCTGATGCTGGTCCGCCAGGTCAACCAAGGCCGTGCAGAGGTGGAAAACGAGTTCACCCGCGCCGTCACTCCACATGGCAATCTGAACGCCCAACAGGTGATGGATGACGTGTTCGAACTGCGGGAGGCCTTCGAGTGGCGGGGGCTGGGCACCATGCCGCTGTCGGCGCTGCGCATCCGCGAGCACTACCGCGCATTCGATGCTGAGGATCGCTTCGGCCTGAGCTACCGCACCGTGCCCGACAACAAGGCGTGCGAGTGCGGCGCCATCTTGCGCGGAGTCAAACGCCCGCAGGACTGCGCCATCTTCGGCACTGTCTGCACCCCTGAAAACCCTGTGGGCTCATGCATGGTCTCCAGTGAAGGGGCCTGCGCCGCGCACTACACCTACGGGCGTTTCCGCGACGCCGCCCCCACCCAGGAGGCCACGGCATGACCACGGCCTACACCCGCCCGCTGGACATCAAACGTGGCCGGGTAGACATGAGCCACGGGGCCGGGGGCAAGGCGTCGGCCCAACTCATCGAGGAACTGTTCTTGCCCGAACTCGATAACCCCTTCTTGCGCCAGGGCGACGACGGGGCACGGCTGCCCATCCCGGCGGACCTCGGGGGGGGGCAACTGGTGATGGCCACTGACGCTCACGTGGTGTCACCCCTGTGGTTTCCAGGCGGCGACCTGGGTTGCCTGGCCGTGCACGGGACCATCAACGACGTGGCCATGCTGGGTGCGCGGGTGCTTTACCTCAGCGCCGCCTTCATTCTGGAAGAAGGTTACCCGCTGGCCGACCTGCAACGCCTGGTGCGCAGCCTGGGCCATGCCGCCCGGGAGGCTGGGGTACCGGTGGTGACAGGTGACACCAAAGTGGTGGAGCGCGGCAAGGGTGACGGCGTGTTCATTGCCACCACGGGCGTCGGTGTGGTGCCATTCGGCCTGCACATCAGCGGGCGCAATGCGCGAGTTGGGGATGTGGTGTTGCTGTCGGGCACCGTGGGAGACCACGGTGTCGCAGTGATGTCGCAGCGCGAATCTCTGTCGTTCGAGACACAGATCGTCAGCGACACGGCAGCGCTGCACACCCTGGTGCAAGCGCTGCTGGATGCTGCACCCGGCGCGGTCCACACGCTTCGCGACCCTACCCGCGGCGGGCTGGCCACCACGTTGAATGAAATTGCCCGCCAATCGGGCGTGGGCATTCGCCTGCAGGAGGCTGCTATCCCCGTGAAGCCTCAAGTGGAAGCTGCATGTGAACTGTTGGGTCTGGACCCTCTGTACGTGGCCAACGAAGGCAAGCTGGTCGCCATCGTTGCCGCCGAAGCTGCCGACGCAGCACTGGCTGCGTTGCGTGCCCATCCGCTGGGGTGCGATGCAGCCCGCATTGGCGTGGTCACCGAAGACCGTCACCGCTTCGTGCAAATGGACACCCGCTTTGGTGGCCGCCGGGTGGTGGACTGGCTCAGCGGAGAGCAATTGCCGCGCATTTGTTGAGCCGATCCCTACCTTGTAGTTCAGCAGCCCCGTGTGATCGGTATCTCAACCTCTTTGGCCACCAACATGTGTTTGGCCAGCTCCAGTTTGGCGATGGCCACGCGGTGCACTTCGTCAGGGCCGTCGGCCAGGCGCAGGGTGCGTTGGCTGGCGTAGGCATAGGCCAGCGGAAAGTCGTCGCTCACGCCGCCGCCACCGTGGGCCTGGATCGCCCAGTCGATCACCTTGCCTGCCATGCTGGGGGCAACCACTTTGATCATGGCGATTTCGGTGCGGGCCACTTTGTTGCCGACGGTGTCCATCATGTACGCGGCTTTGAGGGTGAGCAGGCGGGCCTGGTCGATCATGATGCGCGACTCGGCAATGCGCTCGTGCCACACCGACTGGGCCGAAATGGGTTTACCAAACGCCACGCGCATGTTCAGCCGTTTGCACATCAGCTCCAGCGCACGCTCTGCGGCTCCGATGGAGCGCATGCAGTGGTGAATGCGCCCTGGCCCCAGGCGGCCTTGGGCTATTTCAAACCCACGGCCTTCGCCCAGCAGCAGGTTGCCCACAGGCACGCGCACGTTTTTCAGCAGCACCTCCATGTGGCCGTGGGGGGCATCGTCGTAGCCAAACACCGACAGGGGGCGCACCACTTCCACGCCAGGGGCGTTGGAGGGCACCACGATCATGGACTGCTGTTGGTGGCGGCCCGCCTCGGGGTCGGTTTTGCCCATCACGATGTACACCGCGCAGCGTGGGTCGCCCGCACCGGACGACCACCACTTGCGGCCGTTGATGACGTATTCGTCGCCGTCGCGCTCGATGCGGCACTGGACGTTGGTGGCGTCGGACGAGGCCACTTCGGGCTCGGTCATGAGGAAGGCGGAGCGGAATTCACCCCGAAGCAGGGGTTCCAGCCACTGGTCTTTGAGGCTTTCAGAAGCGTAGCGCTCCAGGGTTTCCATGTTGCCGGTGTCTGGTGCCGAGCAGTTGAACACCTCTGCGGCAAAGGCCACGCGGCCCATGATTTCGCACATGGGCGCGTATTCCAGGTTGGTCAGGCCTTCGGGTGCGCGGGGAGAGTTGGGCAAAAACAGGTTCCACAAACCTGCGGCCTTGGCTTTGGGTTTCAGTTCTTCAATGAGGGTAGTGGGCACCCAGGCGTTGCCTTTGGCGCGGTTGGCGGCAATTTCGGCAAAAAAGCGGCCCTCGTTGGGGTAGATGTGCTCGTCCATGAAAGCCAGCAGGCGTGCCTGCATGTCTTTTACCTTGGGCGTGTAGTCGAAGTTCATGGTGTTGCCTTTCGTTTGAATGTATAGCTGTCATCGCTTGACTGATAAGCGCTAGATGCCAAAAAAGTATTGAAAACCATCTGCTGTCACGCCGCCTGGGCCAACTGCCACGCCAATTGCGCCAGGGGCCGTGCCCCTGCTGCCGAGGCCTGAGCCTGGGCGCTGGAGGCCGTGCCCATTTGCACGCGCTTGGCGATGCCTTGCAAGATGGCCGCCAGGCGGAACATGTTGTAGGCCAGGTAAAAGTTCCAGTCGGCCTTCAGCACCTCAGGCGTGGTGAAGCCGGTGCGCTGGCAATACAGCGCGATGTAGTCGTCTTCTGCCGGTATGCCCAACGCGGCGAGGTCCAGCCCGGCAATGCCCCGAAATGCGCCGGGTGCGATGTGCCACGACATGCAGTGGTAGGCAAAGTCGGCCAGCGGGTGGCCTAGGGTGGACAGCTCCCAGTCCAGCACGGCCAGCACACGGGGCTCTGTGGGGTGGAACATGAGGTTGTCCAGCCGGTAGTCGCCGTGGACGATGGACACCAGCGATTCATCGCGGGCACTGGCGGGCATCTGGGCGGGCAGCCAGGCCATCAGCGCGTCCATTTCGGGAATGGGGTCGGTGATGGAGGCCAGGTATTGCTTGCTCCAGCGACCAATCTGGCGCTCGAAGTAGTTACCCGGTTTGCCGTAGTCGCCCAAGCCAACGGCAGTGGGGTTCACGGTGTGCAGCTCGGCCATCACCCGGTTCATTTCCAGGTAGATGGCGCGGCGCTCGGCAGGTTGAAGGCCAGGCAGCGATTGCTCCCACAGCACACGGCCGGGCACAAACTCCATCACGTAGAACGCACGGCCGATCACCGCTTCGTCTTCACACAGCGCAAGCATGTGGGCTACCGGCACGCCTGTACCCTGCAGCGCATGCATCACGCGGTACTCACGCTCGATGGCGTGGGCCGAGGGCAGCAGCTTGGCCACAGGCCCGGGTTTGGCACGCATCACATAAGTGCGGGTGGGCGTGACGAGTTTGTAGGTAGGGTTGGACTGACCCCCACTGAACAGACTGACTTGCAACGGCCCTTCAAACCCGGCCACCTGGGCTTGCAGCCAGGTGAGCAGCGCGCCTTCGTCAAAGGCGTGGCTGGCGGGCACGGCCCGCGTGTTGTCGGTGGGGTTGGTGTGTGTCATGGACAAGCGGGGGTTGTGCTGCCCATGCACACGGGTTGCAGGGTCAGGCTTCGGTTTCGGAGATGCGCATCAAGGCTTCGCGCTGGCGCACCACCAGGCCGCCCGGTTCGATGCGGATGGCGCCCTCGCGCTCCATGGATTTGAGTTCCTGGTTCACGCGTTGGCGCGACGCACCCAGCAACTGGGCCAGTTCTTCCTGCGCCAGTTGCAGGCCAATGCGTGTTTCGCTGCCGTCGGCCAGGCAGGGCACACCGTAGCTGCGCACCAGATGCAGCAGTTGCTTGGCCAGGCGTGCGCGCAGGGGCAGGGTGTTCAGGTCTTCCACCAGACCGAACAGGGTGCGGATGCGCCGCGCCTGCAGGCGCATCAGCGCCTCGTACAGCTCGACGTGCTGCGACAGGATTTTCTGAAAGTCGGTGCGGGCCACACACAGCAGCGTGGTGGGGCCGTGTGCATAGGCATCGTGCGTGCGCTGGTCGCCGTCGAACATGGCTATGTCGCCAAACCACACACCCGGCTCCACGTAGGTGAGGGTGATCTGTTTGCCCGACAGTGACGTGGAGCTCACCCGCACGGCACCCTTGGCCACAGCGGTCCACTCGCTGGGTGGGTCGCCGCGTGCGGTGATCAGGTCGCTGTCTTTGAACCGTTTGACGTAAGCGCATCGAAGGATGTCGTGCCGCAATGATGGGGAAAGGCTGGAGAACCAGCGACCTGAGTTGATCGCCTCGCGTTCTTCCATTGTCAGAATGGGTTCGTCGATGGGCATGTCTTTTCCGTGACTGGAGGGGCTGTGGATTGTCGCGATGGGGACCACCCCCGGCGCTCAGGGTTTGCCGGGGTGCGTGTCGCTCAAGTGTCTTTGTGTGGCGTTCAGAGTTCAGGCTGTGTCAAGCTGAGGCCCAGGGCCCCACGTCGGCGCAGCCAGGGGGAGGGGCGGTAGCGCGTGTCGCCATACACGGTTTGCAGGTTGAAGAGCACCTCCAGCACGTTGGTGGGGCCCATCAGGTCGCCCCAGGCCAGCGGGCCGTGGGGGTAGCCCAAGCCCAGGGTCACGGCGGTGTCCAGGTCGGCAGGGGTGCAAATGCCTTGCTGGCACATGTCAGACGCAATGTTGACGATGTGTGCCAGCACCCGCTGGGTCACAAAACCACCGCTGTCGCGCACCACGCTCACGGCTTTGCCGTCTCGGGCGAACAGGGCCCAGGCCGCGTCGCGCATGTCGGCGCGGGTGGCGGGGTTGGTGGCCAGCACCCGGCGACGGGTGGCGGTGTCGGGCAGCATCAGGTCAATGCCCAGTGTGCGGGTCGCATCCAGGCGCTCCACCGCCACAATGGTGCTCACGTCCAGCCCCAAGGGTGCGACCAAGATCAGCGCTTGCTCTGACGGATTCGCCGCCGTTTCAATGCGAGCGCCGAGGTCTTTGAGCAGTTGGTACAGCTCGGCGCGACGGGCTGCTTTGGGGCTGACCCAAACTGGGGGCAGGGTGTCTACCACCGGGGCAGCCGGGTCGAAGCGGGCAGGGCGCTGTCCATCGGTGTAGGTGTAAAAGCCTCGCCCGGTTTTACGGCCCAGCACGCCCCCGGCCAGCCGTTGCGCGGTGATGACATTGGGTTTGTAGCGCGGCTCGCCAAAGTATTGCTGGTGAACTGCCACCATCACCGGGTGCGATACGTCCAGACCGGTCAGGTCCATCAATTCGAACGGGCCCAGTTTGAATCCAGCCTGGTCTTTCAATATGGCGTCGGTGGTCTCGAAGTCGGCCACGCCTTCGTTCGCCAGTTGCAGGGCTTCGGTCACAAAGCCGCGACCGGCGTGGTTGACGATGAAGCCTGGGGTGTCTTTGGTCACCACGGGTGTGTGGCCCATGGCGCGTGCCTGCGCACACAGGCGCTGCACCACATCGGGGTGCGTGTTCAGGCCTGGCACCACTTCCACCACTTTCATCAGCGGCACAGGGTTGAAGAAGTGAAAACCCGCCAGCCGCGCCTCGCCTGGCAGGCCGGCAGCAATGGCGGTGATGGACAGTGACGATGTGTTGCTCGCCAGCACCGCGTCGGCGGGCAGCAGTGCATCCAGGTCGCGCATGAGCTGGCGCTTCACGTCCAGGTTCTCGACGATGGCTTCCACCACCAGGTCGCAATTGGCCAGCGCTTTGAGGTCGGACGTGGTGTGCAGTTTGGATGCCCAGGTGGCCAACTGTTCGGCAGTTGTCTTTCCTTGGGTCACTTGTTTGCCCCATTGGGCCTGAAGTTGCTCCACTGCCGCACTCAACGCCGCCGGTTGTGCGTCCAGAAGCCAGACGTCGCAGCCGGCCTGGGCTGCGATTTGTGCGATACCGCGCCCCATCGCGCCCGCTCCCACAATACCTACACATGTAAATGCAGAAAACATACGTTTCGACCACTCAAAAAGTAGCAACTATGCCAGCTGTGACAGAATGTTGCGCAACAAAGAGGCGAGGTTTTATGGTGCGTAAGGTATGGGTAGGTGGAGGGCTGTTGGCGGCCAGTGTGGGCTGCTCGGCAATGTCGCTGGGTGCTGTCCAAGGGCAAGCGCTGATCGGTCGCCCCTTGGACGTGGTGGTTCCTTTGGTGTTGGCGGAGGGCGAGTCGGCTACCGATGCATGTGCCAGCGCCCAGGTGTTTTTCGCCGATGACGCTGTATCCAGCGGCAATGTCAAAACTGCCGTGGTGACCAGTGCAGCGACGAAAGCCACCCTTATTCGCGTGCAGACCAGTGTGCCTTTGCCTGAACCGTTTGTGCGCATTGAGCTTCAGGCCGGTTGCGGGCAACGTCTGGCACGTTCTTATGTGCTGCTGGCCGACCTGCCGCCTGTGGTGTCGGCCGCAGTTGCACTCCCCAAAGCGCCTGCGCCCATTCAGCCTCCGACATCGGTTGCCCCTCAAGTTGCGGAACCCTTGCTGACCAAGACGGCATCGACAGGTCTTGCTATCGGCGAATCTCCTGCGAATCAGAGCGCCAGCAATGTCGCGCGCAAACATAGCCGGGCATCGCAGCGTAACGAAAAACCCACATCTTCCCGTCGTGTGGCGGCGACTGCTGGCGCACCTGTCCAGGCCGGTTCGCGTTTGACACTCGACCCCATTGAATTGATGGCTGCCGTCAATCAAATGCAGCCCGCACTGCGGATGTCCATTGAGGCTCCGCAAGAGTCGGCGGTGAATGAAGACCTTGAGCAGCGACGACAAGCCGCGCGGTTGCTCTGGAAGGCTCTGAACGAAAGCCCGGAGCAACTCGCGGCGAATGCCCTGAAAGCGCAAGTTGACACCAACGCTGAGACCACCAGCATCAAGGCGGCGTTGGTTGCAGCGCAACAAGCCGAACAGGTTGCACAGGCTCAGTTGACAGAGGAAAGGGAAGGTCGATACACCGATCCAGTGTTTCTGGCGTTGTTCGCCGCGTTGGTGGCGGCATTGGCCGGTTTGGGAGCCGTGTGGCATCGGCATCGCAACCTCGATCGCAGCGCGCAGGACGCCCCTTCATCCGTGTGGACAAGGCAGCCCCGCACCAAAGCCAAACCATCAGAAGCAGATTCGCTTCCCCAAGCGGGATGGCGTGAGGCGCTGAAAGACCGGTTTTTCCGTAAGCCCACCGGATTGAATTTCTCTGAGAGCGTGAAGGAAGGTGACAGCATCCTCGACATCGATGTTGAGACTTTGCTGCCCGAGGACAAATGGCCACCGCCCAAAAAACCGGACTTGGCTCGGACCGAGGTCCGTCAAGCTCAACTGCATTCAGACTTTGGACACAGTGCGTTGTTCGAAGGCGCACGGTCGGTGGCCACCGAAGAATTGTTCGACTTGCAGCAGCAGGTCGAATTTTTCATCTCACTGGGGCAGGCCGATCAAGCCATTGAAGTGCTCAAGGCACATTTGGCAGACAGTGACGACTCCAGTCCGTTGGCGTATCTTGATCTGCTCCAGCTGTACCACGAGCTCAACCACCGTGAAGATTACGACGCGTTGCGCGATTCTTTCAACGAACGATTCAATGGCAATGCTCCGTCGTTCGACCGGTACTCAACCTCCAGGCGTGGTTTGCAGCGGTACGAGGCAGCTTTGAGTCGTATCCAGGCGCTCTGGCCTCAGCCAGAGGTCTTGCATTTGATCGAGCGGTCGATTTTCCGTTCTCACCCAGACGACGTGTCAGAGGTTTTTGACCTCGAAGCTTACCGAGAATTGTTGCTTCTGTATGGCATTGCCCGGGAAGTGATTGAAAACCAAAGTCCTGGGCCTGTGCAGGCTGACCGGGCACCTGCTCAAGACCGTTCAACCGTGGGCGACTCTGTGTTTGGTCACACTGCCATGCAGCCTCTGCCCGCGACAATGGGTCAGGCGCTCGGCACTGCTCCGGCATCTGCCGCCTTCATTGCTTCCGTACCGCCTGCGCCAGCAGCGGACGACCCATTTGACGACGGGGCAGACTTGACATTGCCCATTGGTGCTGCTGACGCTCCAAGCGCTTTCGTGGATTTGGGGCCCGATTTGGATTTGGACCTCAGTTTGGCGGATGAGCCGTCCTCAGATGATGCGCTTGCGGATGTGGGCCAGCCACCTAACGCTCCAGATGGTGCGGGTGCGCTTCTTGATGCGGGTGCAACGCCGCAAAGTGCCCAAATCAGTCCTGGCCTTCACGTGCTGGACCTTGACTTTTCCGATCTGGGCGAACCTGAAAACTTCACCATCAAAAAATCTGGCACACCCGACTGACGTCCGGTAATCCGTGTGTTTTCAGGTCAGTCGATGGCGCACCTGAAGCGCGCCTGGGTTGACGATGTTGGTTGGGGTGCCTTGGATGAAATGCGTGACGTTGTCAAACGCAGCGCCAAAGTACATCTCGTAGCTGTCTCGCTCCACGTAGCCTATATGGGGCGTGCAGATGCAGTTCTCCAGCCGCAGCAGTGCATGTCCCTGCAAAATGGGCTCGGACTCGAACACGTCGACCGCCGCCATGCCAGGACGGCCGCGATTCAAGGCCGCCAGCAGAGCATCTGCTTCTATCAACTCTGCCCGTGAGGTGTTGACCAGCAGGCTGCTGGGCTTCATGCGGCCCAAGTCTTCGAGTGTGACGCAGGCGGTTGTGCTGTCGGCCAGGCGCAAATGCAAGGACAACACATCGCTGGTTTCAAACAGTTCGTTTTTGGTGGCGGCCGTCTCAAAGCCGTCCATTCGTGCGCGCTGTCTGGCGTCTTCGCTGCCCCATACGAGCACCCGCATGCCAAACGCGCGTCCGTACCCACCCACAAGGCTGCCGATTTTTCCGTAACTCCAAATACCCAGCGTTTTGCCTTTAAGCACCGAGCCTAAGCCGAAGTTGGCCGGCATTGCCTGGGATTTGAGCCCCGACTGCTGCCATGCACCGTGCTTGAGACTGGCCACGTAATGGGGCAAACGCCGCATGGCGGCCATCACCAGTGCCCAAGTCAGCTCTGCAGGTGCAACCGGCGACCCGACCCCTTCCGCAACGGCAATTCCGCGTTCGGTGCAGGCGGCCACATCGATGTGCTTGCCCACCCGCCCCGTTTGTGCGATGAGTTTGAGCTTGGGGAGCTTTTCTACCAGTTGTCGGGTGATTTGGCTACGCTCGCGGATCAGAACAACAATGTCTGCGTCTCGAAGCCTGATGGACAGTTGGCCCACGCCTTTCACCGTGTTGGTGAACACCTTTGCTGGGTAGGCGTCGAGTTTGTTGGCGCAGTCGAGTTTGCGGACGGCATCTTGGTAGTCGTCCAGGATCACGATATTCATGCAGCTATTGTGCACTGCAGAGAATGCGCCCCACCTGCCATGCGCCTGGTCGGGTGGTGCAATCAATGCAGGGTTGGTTGGGCTTCGAGTGCCACCAACCTGTCAAGCTCGGCACACACGTCAGCCATACGGCCGCTGATGAGCACGCGCACCGATTGGTTGGTTGCTTCCGCATCGCTGTCGTGGGTATGGAGTGTTCGGAGTTTGAGTGCGTGTGCAGGTGATCTTGCCGTCATGGCCACTTGGCACTGTATGGCCCTGACGTTGGTGCATTGGCTTGCCGGAGCCGCTGGTGCCACGGCGGTTTTCATCAGCCAGGGTGCGCCCATTCGGCGAAAAGCTTCTGGGAGGCGTGCCAAAAATTCCATGTTCAGACTCCAGTAGGGCAGGTGAATTCACCTGTTTGCGGGAAATGCAGCGGCCGGCCTCCAATGCAAAAGGCCTGCAGATGGCGTAAGGAAGCAGGGTGTGAGCGGCTACCAGCTCACATCAACATCGTGTTGCGGATGAGGCCGACAGCCAGGCCTTCGATCTCGAACACCTCCCCTGGGTTGACGTGAATGGTCTTGAAATCGGGGTTTTCTGCATGCAGCTCCACGCCCTCGCTGCCGCGCCAGAAGCGCTTGACTGTGACGTCGTCACCCAAGCGGGCCACGACGATCTGGCCGTTTTTGACGTCTTTGGTGATTTGGACTGCCAATAAATCACCGTCCATGATGCCAGCATCGCGCATGGACATCCCGCGCACCTTTAGCAGGTAATCGGGCTTGCGCTGGAACAGGCTGCTTTCCAGATGGTAGGTCTGGTCTACGTGTTCTTGCGCCAGTATGGGCGAGCCGGCTGCCACGCGACCGACTAAGGGCAGGGCCAGTTGCATGAGTCCTTGCAGGGGCAGGGCTAACTGGTGCAGCCGGTTTTCATGGATAGAGCGGAGGGTTTCGGTCTTCAGCCGTATGCCGCGTGAGGTGCCGCTGACCAACTCGATGGCGCCTTTGCGTGCCAAGGCCTGGAGGTGTTCCTCAGCCGCATTGGCCGATTTGAAGCCCAGGGCTTTGGCGATTTCCGCACGGGTGGGCGGCGCGCCGGTGCGAGCCACTGACTGCTGGATCAGTTCCAGAATCTGCTTCTGGCGGTCTGTCAGTTTTGGTGGAAACTGTGCGGTGTCTTGCATGGCTGACCTTTGGGTTGGTTGAGCTGGCTGCTTATACAGTGGCTGTATTTTTACCCAGTTTTGTTGAGGCTGCAAGTGGAAAAGCGAAAAGTGTTGATTCTGGGCACCGGCGGCACGATTGCCGGTCGTGCGCAAGTGGCTGGAGACAACGTCGGCTACAAGGCCGGTGAGGTGCCGGTGGAAGAATTGTTGGCACCACTGAATGCCGTGGCACCGTGGATGCGCCGCTGGCACTGGCAGGCGCAGCAGGTTGCGCAGCTCGACAGCAAGGACATGGATGCGGCCACCTGGGGTGTGCTGGCTCAAGCGGCGCAGGCAGGTCTGGATGACCCGGATGTGACGGCAGTGGTGATCACCCACGGTACCGACACACTGGAAGAAACGGCGTTTTTCCTCAGCCTTGTGCTCACAGGCAACAAGCCAGTGGTGTTGACCTGCGCCATGCGACCTGCCAGCGCCCTCGTACCTGACGGACCGCAGAATCTGCTGGATGCACTGGCGGTCGCCACAGATCCTACTGCCTCCGGTGTGTGTGTGGTGGCCGCTGGCAACGTGCATTCCGCTCTGTCAGTGTCCAAAGTGCACCCATACAAGGTGGACGCCTTCAGTTCGGGCGATGCAGGTCCTCTCGCCTGCGTGGAAGAGGGCCGTGTTCGCTGGTTTAAAAAAAATATATCAAATGATGGTCTATCAACTGATGGTATTGATTTGGATGCTGCACCATATGCAGCACTAAAATGGCTGAAAACGAAAGGTGACAGCCCCCGGGTGGAAGTGGTTACAAGCCACGCGGGTGTCACGGGGGCGATGGTTGATGCCTTGTTGCAGCCGCTGGCGGGTGTGCCGCCCTTGATGGGACTGGTGGTGGCCGGCACTGGAAACGGCACGCTGCACGCTGCGCTGCTCGCGGCGCTGCAGCGCGCATGCTCGCAAGGTGTGGTGGTGTGGCGCAGTACGCGTTGCCCCTTCGGACAGGTGGTTCCGGGCCCCGAGCTGGTCTGGCCCCCTGCGGTGCCCCTTTCGCCGGTCAAGGCCCGCATTGCATTGGCGTTGTCGCTGACACGCTGATACCGCGGCAGCCAGGCACGCGGGCACAAAAAAGCCCCATTGCTGGGGCCGTGTGGGTGCCAGCCCTGCTGCTGGCGCTCGTGGAATGCCGCGCGGCGATTCAGCTTTCGAGGGCTGAAAATGCACGGGCCGTGATGTCGTCCACGCTGCCGGTACCGCTGATGGCACGGTACTTCGGGGCTGCAGCGGGCTCGTTGATAGCCCACTGGCTGTAGTAGTCGACCAAGGGTCGGGTTTGCGCGCTGTAAACGTCCAAGCGTTTTTTGACGGTTTCTTCCTTGTCGTCTTCACGTTGTACCAAGGGCTCACCGGTGACATCGTCCACACCTTCTGTTTTGGGTGGGTTGAACTTGACGTGGTAAGTGCGGCCCGAGGCCGGGTGTGAGCGGCGGCCGCTCATTCGCTCGATGATGGCATCGAAGGGCACGTCGATTTCCAGCACGTAATCCAGCTTCACGCCTGCTGCCTTCATGGCATCGGCTTGGGGAATGGTGCGGGGGAAGCCGTCAAACAGAAAACCGTTGGCGCAATCGGGCTGGGCAATGCGCTCTTTCACCAGGTTGATGATCAGGTCGTCGCTGACCAGGCCGCCAGACGCCATCACTGCCTTGGCTTCCAGACCCAAAGCGGTGCCAGCTTTGACGGCAGCGCGCAGCATGTCGCCGGTGGAAATTTGGGGAATGCCGTATTTCTGGCAGATGAAGGTGGCTTGTGTGCCTTTGCCAGCGCCGGGGGCGCCCAACAGAATCAGTCTCATGACGTTCCTTATACAAGTTTCAAATGTGTGGGCACTCGCAGCGTCTACGGGTGCCGTTGTCTCAGTGCAGGGATGCGCCGGGGGCTTTTGGCCCGTCGATTGAACGCGTTGCAGGTGCGTGACCTTCAGCCAGATCAGGATAGCACGCGGTGCCCTATGGCTGGCTTACTGCTGTGCCACCGTGTTGGTGTTGCCGTCGCGCAGCAGCGCCCGCACGCGGGCCAGGTCTTGCGGCGTGTCCACGCCCGTGGCGGGTGCTGTGAGTGTGGTGTGCACGGCAATGCGCTCGCCATGCCACAGCACACGCAGTTGCTCAAGCGCCTCCGTCTGCTCAAGCGGGCTGTGGGCGAGTTGGGGGAAGCGCCGTAAAAAGCCCACGCGGTAAGCGTAGATCCCGATGTGACGCAGCGGTGCGGGTTCAGGCAAGGCTGCCGAGAGCGGTCTGTCCGCGAGAGAGTCCATGCCGTCGCGCCACCAGGCAATGGGAGCGCGGCTGAAGTACAAGGCGTGGCCCGCGCGGTCGGTGACCACTTTGACCACGTTGGGGTTCAAGAAATCGTCCAGGCTGTGGATGGCGTGGGCGGCGGTGGACATCACGCAAGTGGGGTTGTCGTGCAATGCCTCCGCCACTGAGTTGATCAGGTCCGGCGGGATGAGGGGCTCGTCACCTTGAACATTCACCACCACCGCGTCGTCGGGAAGGTTCAACACGTCGCAGGCCTGAGCAAGTCGGTCGCTGCCCGAGGGGTGGTTAACGTCGGTCATCACGCAACGCACGTCGTGCAAAGCACACGCCTGAGAAATGCGTTCGTGGTCGGTTGCCACCACGCAGGCCATCGCGCGGCTGAGGGCGGCCTGCTGCGCCACTCGCACGACCATGGGCAGGCCTGCGATGTCGGCCAGGGCTTTGTCTGGCAGGCGCGTTGATGCCAGCCGCGCCGGAATCAGAACCCAGAAAAAGTGCCGCGCGCTTGCATTGTCCGCTTGACTCATGCCGCTGGTGTTCCGCTGGTAGCCTGGTGCATGCGCTCCAGCTCGTCGTCGGTCAGTGTGCGTGCTTCCTGCTCCAGCAGGATAGGGATGCCGTCTCGGATGGGATAGGCCAATCGAGCGCTGCGCGAGACGAGCTCGGTGCGGTCGACCCCCATTCGCAGGGGTCCTTTGGTGACCGGGCAGACCAGCAGTTCAAGCAGTTTGGTGTCCATTTGGGGATGATAGCTTTTCGGTCAATGCTTCGAAGAAAGCGGGTTCGGGTGTGAACACCAGGGGCACACTCCAGGCCAGGGTGGGTTGGGTGTTGTCTTGTCGTTGGCGGAGCAAGGGGAAAAGTTTGATGGCATCTTTTTCAGTACAAACAAGGCCTTGGCGCTTAATGATATTGAACTCTTTGCTATCAACCAGGCTGGCATAGTTTTGGTGATCCGCCAGTGCGTGGGCATGTGTTGGGTACACGCCTGCATCTGCCAGCATGTTGAAAAACGCCTGTGGCTTGGCGATGCCCGCGAGCGCCGTCAGCCCTTCCTGTGGCAGATCGCGCAGCGCCAGCGTGTGCCCGTCCAGCGCAGTGGCATGGCCTGCCAGACGTTTGCGAGCGGCGAAACACAATACGTGGTTGGGCAAGGGCAGGGCGGTGTTTGTGTGGTGCATGGCCTGGGCGTGCAGCACCATGTCCACTTGGCGCCCAACGCTTTTTGGCCAGGGCTCGCGCAGCAGCCCGGCGGGTAACAGCCAGCCGTTGCCAGCGCTCCGCTCATCAAATACCACCACCGCCACGTCAGCGTACAGCGACATGTGCTGCAGGCCATCGTCGCACACCAGCACCGTGGTGTCGGGGTGGGCTGCCAGCAGTGCCCGGCCAGCGGCGACACGCGAGTTGCCCACGAACACCGGCACACCCGTGGCCTGCCGGATGAGCGCTGGCTCGTCGCCTGACGCTTGGGCTGGTGTGTCAGGCAGTACTGCAAGGATGGCGGGCACCGTTTCACCGGGGTGCAGGGGCCCACGACCGTGGCCGCGCGACACCACGCCAGGGTGGTGGCCTTGTTGCTGCAAGTGCTGCACGATGGCAATCACGGTGGGTGTTTTACCGGCACCGCCCACCACCACGTTGCCCACCACCAGCACGGGTACTGGCAAACGGTGTTGCGCGAGCCAGCCCCAGCGGTAGGCGGCAAACCGCAGGCGTACCAGGGCACCGTACAGCAGCGACAGCGGCCACAGCAACCAGGCCAACGCCCCACGTCTCAGCCATGCCTCCGACAGTCGGGCATGCCAGTGTGTGCCTGCGGGTTGGGTAGATGGGGTGGTTGGCACGCTCAGCCCGTTGTGGGGCAAGTTTGGGTGCGTCAGGTTGTATCAGGGCGCTGCCCGCATGGGCTTGCCCTTGGCACCCGTCGCTGCGCCGGTTGTTTGGGTGGCGAAGGTGATTTGGCCCAGACCGGTGCGGCGGGCTGCGTCCATCACACTGATCACGGCCTGGTGTGTGGCTGCAGCATCTGCATTGATGATCACCACGGAGCCTTCATCCCCTTTGGCAGCCTCGGCCATCGCCTGGGCCAGTGCCGGCACGTTGCCCGCATCCAGAACGGAACCGTTGATGGCGTAGCGCCCCTCGGCCGACACCGATACCAGCACCTCAGTGGGATGTGTCCGTGCTTGCTCGGCATCGGCCACGGGCAACTGCACCTGCAGCTCGGTGAATTTGCTGTAGGTGGTCGAGAGCACCAAAAAAATCAGCACCACCAGCAGCACGTCGATGAAGGGGATGAGGTTGATTTCGGGCTCGTCGCGCGAACCTGGGCGGAAGTTCATGGTGCGTCAGCCCCGTACGCGGACCAAGTGCCGTAAAAAGCGTTCAGCGGCCAGTTCCAGACCGAGCAGGTAAGCGTCTACCCGGGCGCGGAAATAGCGCCAGAAAATCAGCGCCGGTATCGCGACGATCAGTCCAAACGCTGTGTTGTACAGCGCGATGGATATGCCCTGCGCCAGTTGCGCCGGGTTGCCGCCGGCCACACCGCCACTGCCCACTTGCGCGCCGAAAATTTCGATCATGCCGATCACCGTGCCCAACAACCCCAGCAGCGGTGCCGCTGATGCAATGGTGGCCAGTGCACCCAGGTAGCGCTGCAGGCGGGCTGCCACTTCGCGTCCCTTGCCTTCCAGGGCGGCGCGCAGGTCGGCTTCGTTTGCTTTGGGGTGGCGAGCCAGTTCACGGAAACCCTCCGCCAGCACCTCCCCCAGGGCCGAGTTCTGTTCCAGTTGGGCTATCACATCGGGCGGGGGCAGGCGGTTTTGGGAAACGGCGATGGCTTCGTCCAGCAATGTGGGGGGCAGGATGCGAGCCGTGTTCAGGCTCACAAAGCGCTCGATGACCAGGGCCAGACCCAGTATGGAGCATGCAATCAGGGGCCAAATGGGCCAGCCAGCGGCTTGTATGATGGTCAGCAAATCGGGCTCCGGGCATGAAAAACGAGCCCGGATTATGGCCCACACCCAAGGCATGGTTCCTCTGATGGACGCAGCACTCACAGCCCACATTTTCTGTGGATAACTTTGTGAAGAACCTCCGGTACAACCCACCCAAAACCGCGCCGCGCCTGACTTTGGACAGAGTGGTTAAAAATAAGGCAGTGAAAAATGCTTTAAAAACAATAGCTTGCAAGCCCCTGCATGTGCTACGGGTTCTGAAGCACGCAATCGCGTCGTCGGCGTTTGGCTGTGGACACCTGTCCTGCCATGAGGCTTGTCAGGCCTGCACACACTGCTCCAAAAACAGGGGCATTGCTTTTGGGAAGTTGCCATGAACGGTTTTGTCACAGAACGGCCCGCGTCTGCCCCGGTGTGGGCAGTTGGGCCTCTGATGCGGGCAGTGGCCGATGCGCTGGCGGCACGGTTCAACCCCGTTCAGGTGCGGGGTGAGATATCCGGGTTTTCCCGCGCTGCCAGCGGGCATTGCTACTTTTCGCTCAAAGACGCCGACGGCCAGGTCCGCTGCGCTATGTTCCGGCGGGCCGCCACCGGGTTGGGCTTCGCGCCCCGCGATGGCGACCAGGTGGAGGTGCAGGGCAAGCTGGATGTGTACGGCCCGCGGGGCGACCTGCAACTGATCGTTGAGGGCATGCGCCAGGCGGGGCAGGGCACTTTGTTCGAGCAGTTCATGCAGCTCAAAGCGCGGCTGGAGGCCCAGGGCCTGTTCGACGCATCCCGCAAGCGCGCTCTTCCGACCATGCCGCGGTCGCTGGGCGTGGTCACATCGCTGGGCGCTGCGGCTTTGCGCGACGTGGCCACAGCGCTGGCGCGGCGCGTGCCGCACATACCCGTCACGGTGTACCCGGCGGCGGTGCAAGGTGCATTGGCCCCAGGCGAGCTGTGTACGGCCCTGCAAGCGGCCTACGCGGAGCATGCGCGCACCGGGCACCCAGAGGTGCTGCTGCTGGTGCGGGGCGGAGGCTCGCTCGAAGACCTGTGGGCGTTCAACAACGAGGCCTTGGCGCACACCATTGCCGCCGCACCCATGCCCGTGGTGTGTGGTGTGGGCCATGAGACAGACTTCACGATTGCCGACTTTGTGGCCGATCTGCGCGCACCCACGCCCACCGCTGCGGCAGAACTGTGTGCCACCGACCGGGGCACCGCATTGGGCTTGCTGGCCTGGTACGACCAGCGGCTGCAAGATGGCACCCACGCCCGCCTTGACACGCAGGCGCAGCGCCTCGATCGCCTGGCCCAGCGCATGGCTCGCCCGTCCGACCGGGTGTCGCAGCAGCACCAGAGGCTGATGGAGCTGGGCTTTCGGCTGCGGCAGTGTGTACACAATAAAATGCAGCAACAAAGCCAAATCCATCAAGCGCTGGATGCCAATTTGACTCAGAAATTTCCCCGTGCACTTGAGCGTGAGGCACAGCGTCTGGCGCGGGCCGAGGTGGCCCTGGCATCGCTCGACCCCCGGCTGGTGCTGCAGCGAGGTTACGCTTGGCTGAGCAACGCCCATGGCCAGCCCGTGACCCTTGCTGCACAGACCCACCCTGGGCAGGCTTTGCGCGCAAGCCTTGCTGACGGTGAGGTCGATTTGCAGGTGGTGTGAACACTTTCTGCGCGCTTCCTACAATGCGCGGCGGAACGGTTCACGCCGGTATGCTTCAACTCACCACCCACGATAGGAACACCATGGAACACACCCTGCCCGCACTGCCCTACGCCATCGACGCGCTGGCCCCCCACTACAGCCAGGAAACGCTGGAGTTCCACCACGGCAAGCACCACAACGCTTACGTGGTCAATCTGAACAACCTGCAAAAAGGCACCGAGTTCGAGAGCATGGACCTGGAGTCCATCATCAAGAAAGCCAGCGGCGGCATCTACAACAACGCCGCACAGGTGTGGAACCACACCTTCTTCTGGAGCTGCATGAAGCCCAACGGCGGTGGTGAGCCCACCGGCGCATTGGCCGCAGCCATCACCGCCAAGTGGGGCAGCTACGCCGCCTTCAAAGAAGCGTTTGTGAAAAGCGCCGTGGGCAACTTCGGCTCCGGCTGGACCTGGCTGGTGAAAAAGGCCGACGGCAGCATCGACATCGTCAACACCGGTGCGGCCGGCACCCCCATGACCAGTGGCGACACCGCCCTGTTGACCGTGGACGTGTGGGAACACGCCTACTACATCGACTACCGCAACATGCGCCCCAAGTTTGTCGAGACCTTCCTCGACAAACTGGTGAACTGGTCTTTTGCCGAAGCCAACTTCGCCTGACCTGAACACTGCGCGCCCTGTGCGCTCACCATGAAAAAGGCCGGAGCACCGACAGGTGCTCCGGCCTTTTTCAATGGAATGTGGCTCTGTCGCTTGTCTGTATTCAATAGATTGCTATGGCTTATTTGGCCTGAAACGGGCCGCCCACGATGCGGGCACCAGCGGCAAACCCGCGTTTGGCAAACCAACCCTGGTTCATTTCCAGCACGTAACGCACGGGCTTGGCCGAGCAATGGCTGTCTTCCTTCAGGGGCTGCATGTCGGCCAGGTTGACCAGCGTGCCGTCGTCGGCCACAAACGCAGCTGTCAGCGGGCTGGGTGTGTTTTTCATCCAGAAACACTGCACGGCCGGCTGCTCGAACACAAACAGCATGCCCTCGTGTTGTGGCATGCCCCGCCGCCACATCAACCCGACGGAGCGCTGCTCGGGCGTTTGCGCCACCTGCGCGTCGATGTTGAACATGCCCAATCGCAAGGTGGTGCGGGGCAGGTTGAGTTGCGGTGTACCCGAGGCCGCCTGGGCAAGCGCAGGCGGCGCCACAAGCGCCTGAGCGAGCCACACGACAGCCACGCAGGCCAACTGCCGCACCGCGTGCGCGGGGCTGCAAAAAGGGTGGATTCGGGCGCCTGGGGTGGGGAAGGTCATGCGTTGCATGGGCGGGGCAGGGGGGTTGAGTGCTGGCTAGAATGGATCGCATGGCTACGAAAATTCCCAAAACCACACCCGCCCCCGGCAGAACCGGCGGCAGTGATTCGGTGGTGCTGGAGCGTCGCCCCCAGCGCACCAAACCCCCACAAATGCACCAGGTGGTGCTGCTCAACGATGACTTCACCCCGATGGAATTCGTGGTGCTGGTCATCCAGGAGTTTTTCAACAAAGACCGCGAATCCGCCACCCAAATCATGCTGAAGATCCACCTTGAGGGCAAAGGCGTGTGCGGTGTGTTTCCCAAAGACATTGCGGCGACCAAGGTCGACCAGGTGCTGGGTGCGGCCCGGCAGGCCGGGCACCCGCTGCAATGCGTTCATGAACCCATTGAGTGAGGGCGGTTGAATGCCCCCTTGTCGACCCCACTTCGTTTGTTACCTCACTGACTTTCAGTCCACACTTCCTTTTCACCCCTACCAGGAAAAGCCCATGATTGCCCAGGAACTTGAAGTCAGCTTGCACATGGCCTTTGTCGAGGCCCGCCAGCAGCGGCACGAATTCATCACGGTCGAGCACTTGCTGCTGGCCCTGCTTGACAATCCCAGCGCCGCCGAGGTGTTGCGCGCTTGTTCGGCCAACATCGATGACCTGCGCAAGTCGCTGGCGAACTTCATCAAAGACAACACCCCCCAGGTGGCTGGCACCGACGAGGTGGACACGCAGCCCACGCTGGGCTTCCAGCGCGTGATCCAGCGGGCCATCATGCACGTGCAGTCCACGGGCAACGGCAAGAAAGAAGTGACCGGCGCCAACGTGCTGGTGGCCATCTTTGGTGAAAAAGACTCTCACGCCGTGTATTACCTGCACCAGCAGGGCGTGACCCGGCTCGACGTGGTGAATTTCATTGCCCACGGCATCCGCAAGAGCGACCCTCCCGAGCCCGCCAAACCTGCCGAGAGTCAGCCCGAGTCGGAAGAGTCGGCCGAGAAGAACGAAAAAGCTTCGCCCCTGGAGCAGTTCACGCAGAACCTGAACCAGCTTGCCAAAGACGGCAAGATCGACCCGCTGATTGGCCGCGACCACGAGGTTGAGCGAGTCATCCAGATTTTGTGCCGCCGCCGCAAAAACAACCCGCTGCTGGTGGGCGAGGCCGGTGTGGGCAAGACCGCCATTGCCGAAGGCCTGGCCTGGCGCATCACGCAGGGCTCTGTGCCTGATGTGTTGGCCGAAGCCAATGTGTACTCGCTGGACATGGGCGCATTGCTGGCAGGCACCAAGTACCGAGGCGACTTCGAGCAGCGGCTCAAGGGTGTGCTCAAGTCCCTCAAAGACAAGCCCAACGCCGTGTTGTTCATTGATGGGCCGGTGCAGCCTCGGGTGGCACGCTGGATGCGTCCAACCTGCTCAAGCCTGCGCTGTCCAGTGGCGCGCTCAAGTGCATCGGGGCCACAACGTTCACCGAGTACCGTGGCATTTTCGAAAAAGACGCTGCCCTGTCGCGCCGTTTCCAGAAGGTCGATGTGGTCGAGCCGACCATCGAGCAAACGGTGGACATCCTCAAAGGCCTGAAGTCACGCTTCGAAGAGCACCACAACGTGAAGTACGCGTTGGCCGCCCTGCAGGCTGCTGCCGAACTGAGCGCCAAGTACATCAACGACCGCCATTTGCCCGACAAGGCCATCGACGTGATCGACGAAGCCGGGGCGGCGCAGCGCGTGCTGCCGGCGTCCAAGCGCAAGAAGACCATCAGCAAGACCGAGGTGGAGGAAATCGTGGCCAAAATTGCCCGCATTCCCCCCGCCAACGTGTCCAACGACGACCGCGGCAAGCTCAAAACCCTTGAGCGCGATCTCAAGAGTGTGGTGTTTGGTCAGGACAAAGCGCTCGATGTGCTGGCCTCCAGCGTCAAGATGGCCCGTTCTGGCCTCGGCAAGGGCGACAAACCCATTGGGGCGTTCCTGTTCAGCGGCCCCACGGGTGTGGGCAAAACCGAAGCCGCCAAACAACTGGCCTACATCATGGGCATTGAGCTGATCCGCTTTGACATGTCGGAGTACATGGAACGTCACGCCGTCAGCCGTCTGATCGGTGCGCCTCCCGGCTATGTGGGCTTTGACCAGGGTGGCTTGCTGACGGAAGCCATCACCAAGAAGCCCCATTGCGTGCTGCTGCTCGACGAAATCGAGAAGGCGCACCCCGATATCTTCAATGTGCTGCTGCAGGTCATGGACCACGGCACGCTCACCGACAACAACGGACGCAAGGCCGATTTCCGCAACGTCATCCTGATCATGACGACCAACGCGGGCGCCGAGACCATGAACAAGGCCACCATCGGCTTCACCAACCCGCGTGAGGCGGGAGATGAAATGGCCGACATCAAGCGCCTGTTCACGCCCGAGTTCCGCAACCGGCTGGATGCCATCGTGGGCTTCAAGGCGCTGGATGAACAGGTCATTTTGCGAGTGGTCGACAAGTTCCTGCTGCAGCTCGAAACCCAGTTGGGCGAGAAGAAAGTGGAAGTCACCTTCACCGACGCCTTGCGCAAGCACCTGGCCAAGAAAGGGTTTGATCCCCTCATGGGCGCACGTCCCATGCAGCGCCTGATCCAGGACACCATTCGCCGCGCCCTGGCTGACGAGTTGTTGTTTGGTCGCCTGGTCGATGGTGGCCGCCTCACGGTGGACATGGAGACCAAGACCGACGACAAGGGTGTGGAAACGCAGGAGGTCAAGCTGGACATCACGCCCCTGCCCAAGAAGTCGGACAAAACCAAGCCCGAGGAAGCCGTGGCTGATTGACCTGTGGGCTGAATCCCGGACCGCCACCGCACCCTGAGGGGTGCGGTTTTTGTTTGTGGTGTGGCTTTCAGGGCACGACATCGTGCCTTGAGCGGGTATGTCCCCTTGGGGTTTGCCCGCACATCTGCCTGAAGCGTTCCCCTTGCGGCCGCATTTGTAAGAACGCGGTAAGACCCTGCTCCAGAATCCTTCACATGCTCTGCGTGTGCCCATGCTGACCGTGATCGTGGCCGCCAAATTGGTGTGCGAAATTGCCTTGCTGTGTCTGGTTGGGCGCGGTGTGCTGGCTGTGCTGGCCGGACCGGCACGCCACGGGAACGTCGTGTACGGCTTGCTCACGGCTGCGACACAGCCGTTTGTGTCGATGGTGCGCCCCATCACGCCCAAGGTTGTCTTGCCCCGGCACCATCCGTGGGTGGCCTTCTCTTTGTTGGCTGTGGCGTGGCTGGCATTGGTGCTGACCAAAATTTTCTGGTGCTTGCAGGTTGGGGTGTCGCTTTGCCTGTGATGGGGCCTGCGGCGTCCTGGCGCTGGCGTCTGTCTGCATTGAGTTGGCGCCTGGACTTGTGGCGGGGCCATACCCTCCAGGCCTTGGACCTGTTGGAGGGCTGGTTGTCTGCTGCGCCCTTGAATCCCGATGCCCACACACAATCGGCCGTCTGGCATGCGTGGGCCACGCGCGCCCACCTGTTGGGTTCATTGAGCCGGTGGGCAGAGGCGGCGGCGCAGTTGCAGATGTTGCAGCAGGTGTTGCCGGGTCATGCCGCCCACCATTTCAATGCTGGGTTCGCCTGGCAGCAATTGGGTGACTGGTGCCGTGCAGAGCAGGCCTTCCGCCACGCGCTGGCCGCGTCGCCTCGGATGGACCTGGCCTGGTTCGGGTTGGGCGATGTGCTGTGCCAGCAGTGCAAACATGCCGAAGCCGAGGCGGCCTGGACGCGGCAAACCGAACTCCAGCCACTTTGCGCCGATGGTTTGGAGCGGTTGGTGCAACTGCATGCCGCCCTTGGTCAATCGCAGCAGGCCTCTCAACGGTTGGGTCAACTCAGGGCCTTTGCACCGCGCCAGGCAATGGCCCTCGAGCCGGTGGTGGCCCAGCTGTCGGGTGTGCGCCAGTGAGCGATACCACCCCCAATCAGCGTGCCTACTGGCGCCGAACCTTGCGGCTGACAGCCGGCTTGATGGTGGTGTGGTTTGCGGTGACGTTTGGCGTGGCTTTTTTTGCCAGGGAGCTGAGCTTCAACTTCTTTGGTTGGCCCTTCAGTTTCTGGGTGGGTGCTCAGGGGGCGCTCATTGTGTACGTGTTGCTGGTGGCGGTGTACGCGCGCGCCATGGCACGTTTGGACGAAGCGCACGGCATGGGCGAGGACTGAGACGCCATGTTTGACACCGAAGCCAGTGAAAAAGAAGCTGCGAGCGTCCAGTTCCGGCGGCAGCTCAACCGTGTCTACGGCTGGTACACGCTGGCGTTTCTGGGGTTCGTGCTGCTGCTGGCGCTGGCCGAGCAAATGGGGTTGTCCCGCGATTGGATCGGGTTCATCTTCCTGCTCTCAACCATGGCAGTCTATGCAGGCATAGGCATCATGAGCCGTACCACCGATGCTGCCGAGTACTACGTAGCGGGTCGGCGGGTACCTGCGATCTACAACGGCATGGCCACCGGGGCGGACTGGTTGTCTGCCGCTTCATTTCTGGGGCTGGCGGGCACGTTGTATCTCAGCGGGTACAGCGGCTTGGCGTTCATCATGGGTTGGTCGGGTGGTTACTGTCTGGTGGCGTTGTTTCTGGCGCCTTACCTGCGCAAGTTCGGACAATTCACCATCTCCGATTTCCTCGGGGAGCGTTACGGCGGCAACTGGCCCCGCTTGCTGGGAATTGGAGCGGCCATCCTGTGCTCGTTCACCTACGTGGTGGCACAGATTTACGGTGTGGGGCTGATCACCTCCCGGCTGACCGGTGTGGCCTTTGAGCTGGGTATTTTCCTGGGGCTGGGCGGTATTCTGGTGTGTTCATTCCTGGGTGGGTGGACGCAGGTGGCGCAGTACGTGGTCATCATCGTGGCCTACATGCTGCCCGTGGTGTGGCTGAGTGTGAAGCAGACTGGCGTACCGGTGCCACAGGTCGTGTACGGGTTTCAGCTCGAAAAAGTCACGGCAAAAGAGCGGGAGCTGACCAACGACCCTAAAGAGCAGGCCGTTCGCCAGTGGTATGTCGAGCGTGTTGACACGCTCAGCGCCAAACTGGTGGAGCCCGCGCGTGCCCTTGCAGATGACCGTGCCGCCGCATTGGCCCGCGTGGCAGAGGCCAAAGCCCAACGGGCCACACAAACCGAGCAGATTGCGGCAGAAAAGGCCCTGGCCCTGCTGCCCCGTGACGCTGATACCGCCGTGTTGCAGTGGCAGGCAGAGCTGGCGGAAGCGCAAACCAAGTCCAAGCCGCTCAATGGCATGCCGCCGCAGGCGCAGCAGTTCAGCGGTGACCCGGATGGAACGCCTGCCGAACAGGCTGAGTACGACCTGTCGCGACGCAACTTTCTGGCGCTGGTGTTCTGTCTGATGGTCGGCACTGCGGCGTTGCCGCACATTCTGGTGCGCTACTACACGACGCCCAGCGTGAAGCAGGCCCGAGAGTCGGTGACCTGGTCTCTGGTGTTCATTGTGTTGCTGTATTTCACCGCGCCAGCATTGGCGGTGCTGGTCAAGTTTGAGGTGTTCCATGTGCTGGTGGGGACGTCGTTCGATGCGCTTCCGTCGTGGGTGGCGGCGTGGAACAAGGTCGACCCCAGCCTGCTGACGCTGACCGATGTCAACCGTGACGGTGTGCTGCAACTCAACGAAATGAGCATTGGGGGAGACATCATCGTGCTGGCCACGGCTGAGATTGCGGGCTTGCCCTA
>JAIFMP010000070.1 GCA_020048405.1 Hydrogenophaga sp. | reverse complement strand
GTATCGGGAATGGGCGCGTTCAGCGCCGCACTCAGGCCCAGCGCCAGCACGCGGCGGGTGTCTGCCGGGTCGATGATGCCGTCGTCCCACAGGCGCGCGGTGGCGTAGTAGGGGTGGCCCTGGGTTTCGTATTGCTGGCGCAGTGGGGCTTTGAAAGCCTCTTCCTCCTCGGCACTCCACTGGCCGCCTTTGCCTTCAATGCCATCGCGCTTGACGGTGGCCAGCACGCTGGCGGCTTGCTCGCCTCCCATGACGCTGATGCGTGCGTTGGGCCACATCCACACGAAGCGGGGGTTGAACGCCCGGCCACACATGCCGTAGTTGCCCGCGCCAAAACTGCCGCCGATGATGACCGTGAACTTGGGCACCTGGGCGCAGGCCACGGCCGTCACCATCTTGGCGCCATTGCGGGCTATGCCTTCGTTTTCGTACTTGCGGCCCACCATGAACCCGGTGATGTTCTGCAAAAACACGAGCGGCACCTTGCGCTGGCAGCACAGCTCGATGAAGTGCGCGCCCTTCAGCGCCGATTCGCTGAACAAAATGCCGTTGTTGGCCACGATGCCCACAGGCATGCCCTCGATGTGCGCAAACCCGCACACCAGCGTGCTGCCAAAGCGGGGCTTGAACTCGTGGAACTCGCTGCCATCCACCACGCGGGCGATGATTTCGCGAACGTCAAAGGGCTTGCGCGTGTCCGTGGGAATCACGCCATACAACTCTTTGGCATCAAAATTGGGAGCTGCCGGTGCTTGCAGGACAAACGACAGGGCCTTTTTTTGATTCAAATGTGCCACGGCCTGGCGCGCCAGGGCAATGGCGTGCAGGTCGTTCTGCGCCAGGTGGTCGGCCACGCCCGAGAGGCGGGTGTGCACATCGCCACCCCCTAAGTCTTCGGCGGTGACGACCTCGCCCGTGGCGGCTTTCACCAGCGGCGGGCCGCCCAGAAAAATGGTGCCCTGGTTTTTGACGATGATGGTTTCGTCGCTCATGGCGGGCACGTAAGCCCCGCCCGCCGTGCAACTGCCCATGACCACGGCCACCTGCGAAATGCCTTGGGCACTCATGTTGGCCTGGTTGTAAAAGATGCGGCCGAAGTGGTCGCGGTCGGGAAACACTTCGTCCTGGTTGGGCAGGTTGGCGCCGCCCGAGTCCACCAGGTAGATGCACGTCAGATTGTTTTGCTGTGCAATTTCCTGCGCGCGCAGGTGTTTTTTGACGGTGAGTGGGTAGTAGGTGCCGCCTTTCACGGTGGCGTCGTTGCAGACGATCATGCAGTCCACCCCGCTGACGCGGCCAATGCCGGCAATCAGTCCAGCGCAGGGCGCTGCGTCTTTGGTGCCGCCCTGACCATCTTTTTCTTTGTACATGCCGTAGGCCGCCATGGGCGCCAACTCCAGGAATGGTGTGCCAGGGTCGAGCAGCATGTGCACCCGGTCGCGGGGCAGCAGTTTGCCGCGGGCGGTGTGTTTGGCGCGGGCGGCCTCACCACCGCCCTCCGCCACCTGGGCCACCTGGGCACGCAGGTCATCTACCAGGGCGCGCATGGCCGTGGCGTTGGCTTGGAAGTCTGCTGAACGGGGGTTGAGTTTCGAATCGAGAACGGTCATGGCTTGTCTCCAGTGCGGTGGCCATTGTGCAGCGCGCCGACCGTTTTGGGTTTGCCATGCAGGTTGCAAAAGCCGCCACATCCATGACAGACTACAGCCATGCCAGTGCACGCACAACAGCCCATCAGTCATGCGTCCCACACCAACGCCGCCACGCCCATGGCCTTTGTCCGCAGCATGTTGGCGGCGTGCGCGCGCCTTGGCCATGACCCGGCCCCAGCGCTGGCAGCGGCACAGATTGCGCCAAGCCAGGCCGGCAACGCACACGCCCGCATCACCGCCAGCCAAATGGAGCGGCTGTCCGACCAGCTCATGCGCGAGCTGGACGACGAGGCCCTGGGCTGGTTCAACCGCCGCCTGCCCTGGGGCAGCTACGGCATGTTGGCCCGCGCCAGCATCAGCGCCCCCACGCTGGGCGTGGCCCTGAAGCGCTGGTGCCGGCACCACAGCCTGCTGACGGACGACGTGCGGCTGACCCTGGCCGCACCCGCCAGCGGCAAGGCCACTGTGACGCTGACGGAACCCGCACCAGCCCCTTGGCTGGCGGGCGAGCTGCGCGAGTTCTGCCATGTGTCGCTGCTGCGCAACCTGCTGGGTTGGTGGACTCGCGCCTGCCGCTGCTGGCGGTGGACCTGGCCTACCCCGCCCCAGCACACGCCGATGCCTATGCCGTGCTGTTTGCCGGGCCGTGTCGGTTTGACCAACCCCACACCCGCCTGCACCTGGACGCCAGCTACCTGGCCCTGCCCCTGCGGCGCGATGAAGCCACCCTGCGCCAGATGCTGCAACGCGCCCTGCCCTTGACGGTACACGCCTACCGCAAAGACCGCCTGCTGGTGGGTCGCGTGCGCCAGGCACTGGCCACCCACCCCGAGGCCAGCCACAGCGCCGAAGCGTTAGCGGCGCTGCTGCACACCTCGGCCCGCAGCCTGCACAGGCAACTGAAAGACGAAGGCGCCAGCCTGCAAACGCTGAAAGACGCCGTGCGCCGTGAGCAGGCTGAAAACCTGCTGCTGCGCACCCACCGCCCACTGAAGCAGGTGGCGCAGGCGGTGGGGTTTCAGAATGAAAAAAGCTTTATCCGCGCGTTCAAGGGTTGGACGGGGCAGACCCCTGCCGACTTTCGGGCAACGGGGTTGCCCACAAGCTGAAAACCGTTTGAACGGTTTCACACATCTTCTGTGGACAAGTCTGTGAATGAAGGCGGGACCAACCCGGCGGAACCGCCCCAGCCAAGGGTTTGCACGCAGTGCCCAAATAACAGGCAACTCACACCACATCGCCGTCCACGTAAAGCCAGCGGCCGTCTTCGCGCTCAAAGCGGCTGGTTTCCTGCAGCCGGTGGCCGCGCCCTGCCATGCGCGAGCGGGCCACAAAACTGACCTCACCGTGGGTGTCGTCTAGCAGACGGGCGCTTTTCACCTGCAAGCCCAGCCATTGCTGACCAGGCTCCAGTTCCAGATCGCCAGGTCGGGTGCTGGGGTGCCAGGTGGCGGTGAGGTAGTCGACCAGGCCCAGTGCAAAGGCGCTGTAACGCGAGCGCATCAACGCCTCTGGCGTGGGTGCGGGGGCGCCCAGGTGCCAAGGCTGGCAGCAGACGGCGTAGGCCAGGGCCTTTTGCCGGGCGTCCACGCGCCCGCAGGGGCAGGCATCGATGAGCCGAACCGTGCTCATCCGGCCGGCAGAGCAGCCGCTGCAGCTGCGCGCGCTGCCTTGGCGGCTTCGTGGTGCTCAGCCAGGGTCTGAATGGGCGCAGCCTGCTTTTTCCAATCGGCAAAGCCACCGTCGATGTGGGCCACATTGGTCATGCCCATGTCTTGCAAGGCCTTGGTGGCCAGCGCACTGCGCCAGCCAGCGCCACAAAACAGCACGAACTCTTTGGTTTCATCGGCAAAGACCGGCTTGAAGTAGGGCGACGCCGGGTCCACCCAAAACTCCAGCATGCCGCGCGGCGCGTGCACGCATCCGGGGGCCGTGCCCTCGCGCTCCAGTTCGCGCGGGTCGCGGATGTCCACCAGTTGCAAACGGGCGTCACCCGCAGCCAGACGAGCCTGTACCTGCGCCACGGTGTAGGTGGTGATTTGGGCGGTGGCTTCGTCCACCAGCGTGCGGAAACCTTTGGTGATGGGCATGATTTTTATCCTGTAAGTGAAATTGTGTTTCTCGCCGCTAACATGGTCCTCGGCTTTGGCAAAGAAGTCGCGGGCTCTCATCGTCAGTGCCCAACAAGGCCATCAACTCAAGGAGGAATTTATGCCATTCGATCGACCAATCCAGCGTGCTGTTACGGCAGCCTTCACCGCGACAGCAGTTTTTATGACTGGATGCTCGTCTATCACACAAAGTGAAAACCAGTCACTTTCACTCACCGCGACCTACCAAGGCCAGCCAGTTCAGCCAGACTGCAAGTTATCCAATGATCGTGGCAGTTGGGAGACCAAAGCACCGTCCAATGTGACCGTCAGAAAATCGAGCGAAGATCTGAATGTCACCTGCAAAAAAGAAGGCATGCCTGATGGACTGCTCAAAGCGATTTCACGCGCGGCAGGCTCAATGTTTGGAAACATCATTTTGGGTGGTGGCATTGGGGCAATGATTGATCACAGCAACGGCAAAGGTTACGACTATCCCAATCAATTGCCCGTCAAGATGGGCGAGTCTGTTGTGGTTGACAAAAAGACCGAAGCGCAAGCCACACAAGCACAGAAGTAATCGTCTGGTTTCCAGGTCGCCAAAGGCCAGAATCTGCCGTGCAGGTTCTGGCCTTTCGCATTCAAACCAGCGCGCGCTGGATCAGGATTTTTTGCACGTCAGACGTGCCTTCGTAAATCTGGCACACCCGCACGTCGCGGTAGATGCGCTCGACGGGGAAGTCGCTCACGTAGCCATAGCCGCCGTGGATCTGGATGGCATCGCTGCACACCTTCTCAGCCATTTCGCTGGCGAACAGCTTGGCCATGGCTGCTTCTTTCAGACAGGGCTGGCCTGCGTCGCGCAGCGCGGCGGCGTGGTGAGTGAGTGAGCGGGCTGCCTCGATCTGCGTGGCCATGTCGGCCAGTTTGAAGCCCACCGCCTGGTGGTTGAAGATGGGCTGACCAAAGCTCTCGCGCTCTTTGGCGTACTTCAGCGCACACTCGAACGCGCTGCGCGCCATGCCAATGCTTTGCGCAGCAATGCCGATGCGCCCACCCTCCAAAGCGCTCAGGGCAATTTTGTAGCCCTCGCCTTCCGCGCCGATCAGGTTCTCGGCAGGGATGCGGCAGTTGTCGAAGTTGATCTGTGCGGTGTCGCTGGAATGTTGGCCCAGCTTGTCTTCCAGCCGCGCCACCACGTAGCCGGGGGCCGAAGTGGGCACGATGAAGGCGCTCATGCCGCGTTTGCCAGCGGCCTTGTCGGTCACTGCAATGACGATGGCCAAGTCGGCGGTTTTGCCGCTGGTGATGAACTGCTTGACGCCGTTCAGCACATAGCTGTCGCCGTCCTTCACCGCAGTGGTGCGAAGAGCCGACGCATCAGACCCCACATGCGGCTCGGTCAGGCAGAACGCGCCCAACAGCAGCCACTGGTCTTGCTGGGCAGCGTTGCCGTATTTCATGAGGATGGCGTTGACCGGGCAGTTGGTCACGCTGATGGTGGTGCTGACACCGCCGTCGCCCGCTGCTATTTCTTCCAACACCAGCGCCAGCGTCTGGTAGCTCAGGCCCGCGCCGCCCAGTTCTTCGGGCACGCAGATGCCGTAGCAGCCCAACTCGGCCAGACCTTTGTGCACGTCTTTGGGGAAGGTGTGCGCCTTGTCCCACGCGGGGGCGTGGGGCCAGATTTGTTCTTGAACAAAGGCGCGAACGGCGTCGCGCACCATGGTTTGGTCTTCGGTGAGCAGCATGGTGGTTCCTTACAGAACTTCGAGCGCCACGGCAGTGGCTTCGCCGCCACCGATGCACAGGGTGGCCAAGCCTTTGGTCAGGCCACGGGCCTTCAGCGCATGGATGAGCGTGACCATGATGCGGGCACCGGATGCGCCAATGGGGTGACCCAGCGCGCAGGCACCACCGTTCACGTTGACCTTCTCGTGCGGCACGTTCAGGTCGGCCATCAGGGCCATGGGCACCACGGCGAAGGCTTCGTTGATTTCCCACAGGTCCACGTCGCCCACGGCCCAGCCGGCTTTGGCCAGCGCTTTTTGCGTGGCACCCACGGGGGCGGTGGAGAACCACTCGGGCGCTTGGGCGTGGTTGGCATGGGCCACGATTTTGGCCAGAGGTTTGCAGCCCAATTGGGCTGCGGTGCTGGCGCGCATCATGACCAGCGCGGCCGCGCCGTCGTTAATGCTGGAGCTGCTGGCGGCGGTGATGGTGCCGTCCTTTTTGAACGCCGGTTTGAGTGTGGGCAGCTTGTCGAGCTTGATTTTGCCGGGGCCTTCGTCAATGGACACCACGGTCTCACCGCCACGGCCCTTGACCGTGACAGGCGTGATTTCGGCCGCAAACGCGCCGCTGTCGGTGGCGGCCTTGGCGCGCTGCACGCTGGCGGTGGCAAAGGCGTCTTGCTGCTCGCGGGTGAAGCTGTACTTGGCGGCGCAGTCTTCACCGAAGGTGCCCATGCTGCGGCCTGCTTCGTAGGCGTCTTCCAGGCCGTCGAGCATCATGTGGTCGAAGATGCGGTCGTGGCCGATGCGATAGCCGCCCCTGCCTTTGAGCATGAGGTATGGCGCGTTGGTCATGCTCTCCATGCCACCAGCCACCAGCACGTCGTGTGTGCCGGCCACCAGCATGTCGTGCGCAAACATGGCCGCGCGCATGCCCGAGCCGCACATCTTGCTCAGCGTGACTGCCCCGGCGCTCTGTGGCATCCCGCCTTTGAACGCTGCCTGTCGCGCGGGGGCCTGGCCCTGGCCCGCCATCAGGCAGTTGCCAAACAGCACCTCGGTCACCAGGTCGGGGCTGATACAGGCGCGCTCAACAGCGGCCTTGATGGCGGCTCCGCCCAGATCGTGCGCGGCGAGTGCCGCGAAGTCGCCCTGAAACGCGCCCATAGGGGTGCGGGCGGCGCCGACGATGACGATGGGGTCTGTGAAGGTGGAACTCATGCTTGTCTCCGGAAATATGAATGAAATTGGCACTTGACGCTTTTATCCATTGGACTTCAAGCTACTGAAAAATCAGAATCAACCCACGCGCGGATAACGCTTGAGCGCATTGCGAAACACGCCCACCACCTCGTCGTGGCCGCTCATGGTCACGCCCAGGTCTTTCACCAGGCCGTCCTTCAGGCCGTAGCACCAGCCGTGCACGGCCACTTTTTGGCCCCGGCTCCAGGCATCCTGAAGCACGTTGGTGAGGGCCACGTTGCCCACCTGCTCGATCACGTTCATTTCGCACAGGGCGTCTTCCTGCTCGGGCACGCTCAGGTGGTCGAGCCGGCGGCGGTGGCGCAGCTTCACGTCGTGCACATGGCGCAGCCAGTTGTCGGCCAGGCCCACGCGGGTGCCGCGCAGCGTGGCCAGCACGCCCCCACAACCGTAGTGCCCCACCACCATGATGTGTTCCACCTTCAAGTGGTCCACCGCAAACTGGATGACCGACAGGGCATTCAGGTCGGAATGCACCACCACGTTGGCGATGTTGCGGTGCACGAACACCTCGCCCGGGTCAAGCGAGATGATTTCGTTGGCAGGCACGCGGCTGTCTGCACAGCCGATCCACAGGTACTTGGGGCTTTGCTGGCG
>JAIFMP010000058.1 GCA_020048405.1 Hydrogenophaga sp. | reverse complement strand
GGGCGCGTCAGCACAATGCGCTGCACCGCGCCGCGCTCCAGCGCGTCCACCGCGCAGGCCACGGCCAGGTAGGTTTTGCCGGTGCCGGCAGGGCCAATGCCAAAGGTGATGTCGTGGGTGGAAATCTGCGCCAGGTAATGGCTCTGGTTCGGCGTGCGCCCGCGGATTTCGCCCCGGCGGCTTTGCACAGTCAGGGCATCGGGGTCGACGTCGCCCAGGGCGGTTTCGCCGGTGAGCATGAGCTGCACTTGTTCGGCGGGAATGGGTTTGCGCGCCCGCTCGTACAGCGCCTGCAGCACCTCCAGCGCACGTTCTGCCTTGGGTTTGGTGCCTTCGATGCGGAACTGCTCGAAACGGTGCGCCACCTTCACATTCAGCGCCTGCTCGATGGTGCGCAGGTGCGCGTCCAGCGGGCCACACAGGTGGGCCATGCGGGCGTTGTCGGGCGGGGAAAAGGTGTGGCGCAGAATCATGGTTTGATGTTAAGGGACGAAGCATGATTGGAAGACTGCAAGGCCAACTGGCCGCCAAGAACCCGCCACAGGTGCTGGTGGACTGCCACGGCGTGGGCTACGAGGTGGACGTGCCCATGAGCACCTTCTACAACCTGCCCGAATTGGGGGCCTCCGTCACGCTGCTGACGCACTTTGTGGTGCGCGAAGACGCGCAGATTCTGTTTGGTTTTGCCACGTCGCAGGAGCGCGAGGCGTTTCGCCAGCTCATCAAAATCACCGGCGTGGGGCCTCGCATGGCGCTGAGTTTGCTCAGTGGCATGAGCGTGGCCGACCTGGCCCAGGCCATCACCCAGCAGGCAGTGGGGCGGCTGACCAAGGTGCCCGGCATTGGCAAAAAAACCGCCGAGCGGCTGCTGCTGGAGCTCAAAGGCAAGCTGGGGGCTGACCTGGGTGATCTGACCTCAGGCCCGGCACACAGCGACGTGCAGAGCGACATCCAGCAGGCTCTGCTGGCGCTGGGCTACAACGACAAAGAAGCCGCCGCTGCCCTCAAGGCCCTGCCGCCCGAGGTGGGGGTGAGCGAAGGCATCAAGCTGGCGCTCAAAAGCCTGGCGAAGTGAATCGGCGAGAACCAACCCTGATATTCCTGTTTCACCGGAGCTTGAACATGAACCCCACAGGCGACTTTCGGTCGGCACCCGGTTGCATTGCCGCATTGGGTGCGGTGTGCGCCATGGCGAGCTTGGTGGCCTGCACATCGGCACCGCATGTCGGCCATGACGCGTTTCGGGACGCCTGGGGCGACCGGGGGCCTCAGGTGTTCGCCCGCGACTTGCGTTGGTGTGCAGAGGCCGTGGAGTCACGGCGGTCATTGTTGGCGGGGTGCATGCAGCAACGCGGATGGCTCAGCAGCCCCGATGGGGCCACCGCCGTGCCCGGCCGTTCATAAGGCCTCGCGCACCGGTCGCCCGTTCACCTCTTGCACCGGGCGGGCGTTGTTTGGGAACAGCTGACCGAACAGCCTGATTTGCGCTGGGCTCAGCGTCACCGGGGTTTTCAGCACCATCCACAGCACGCCCTCGGTGCAAGGGGGCGTGGTGAGTGAACCCATGAACTGGTAGTAGCGCTGGTCTTTGGGCAGCAGGTCGGGCAGGTTGAGCACGCCGGGCGGCAGCTTCACGCGGTCTCCTGTGTCCACGGGCAGGTATTTCCACACCGTGTCGATGGCCGTGTTGGCCTCACCCGTGGTCAGCAGCACGGCCACCACCGCCAGCTGTCCTTCCGCACTCTTGTGCACGAGGTGCGCCACCATGGGGAAGCGCTGGCCGTTGACCTGCTCTTCCGATGGGTGGTGAAAGTGGAATTGCAGCAAATCGAAGTTGCCGCTGCGCACCGCGATGCTGTTGCCGGGGGCCACATCGACCTGGATGGTGTGGCCGTTGTTCACCACGGTGCCTTCGCTGGGGCGGTAGTTGAAGCCGATGGGCTCTGCCGGCCCCTGTAGCGTAGCGCTGTCGTCGATGGCAATGGGCGACTGCCGCTGGCCGATGGCGCACACATTGAACTCGGGCTTGAGCTTGGCCCAGTTGGCGGGGCCGGTGTCGCCCTCGTAGCTCCAGTGCGCAGTGCCGTGGTCGTCGGTCTTGCTGTGGGTGCTGCTGCGGGCCGTGGGTGCGGCAGGTTTTTTGGTGGAGGTGCCTGCTTCGCGCTTCTCTTGTTTGGCCGCGGCGCGGGCCATGGCCTCCACCAGCTTCACGGCCACTTTGTCCAAGCCCTCGTCGGGGGCTTTGGGTGCGCTGGGCATCGGTGGCTTGACAACCGTTTTGGCTGTGGGTTTGGCTGTGGGTTGGGGCGCGGCCTTTTCCGCCACTGGTTTGCCCGCGTTCGTGTCCATGCCGGGCTTGTCAACGGGCGCGACGCGGGGCGGCGTTGGCGGGGTAGGGGTGCTCGCCGCTGCAGCAGGCGCAGCGCCCGCCACGGGCACCTTGACGGCAGGTGCCGGTGCAGGTGCTTGTGGCGGTGGCGGTGGCGGTGGCGGTGGCGGTGGCGGTGGCGGTGGCGTTGCAGGTGCGGCACCTGTTGCGGGTGTTGTCGCTGGAGAGGTGCCTTTGGCTGCTGCCTCTGCCGCGGCCTTGGCCTTGGCCTTGGCCTTGGCTTCTGCGGCGTATTCGGCCACTGTGCGTGGCTTGGGCCTAGCGGGTGGGCTGGTAACCGCGCCCGCAGGCGCATGGGCAGGGGCGGCCGCCGCAGGAGTTCCTCCACCACCAGCGGGAACGGGCAACGCCAGGTTGGGTCTCATGCTGCTCAGGTCCACCGTGCCCCGGGTGATGGGGACGTCGACCGGCTCATCGGCTGCGCACACCTTGGTGGGCCAAGTGACTGCCATCGCTGCTGTCAGCGCTGCGGCCAGTGCCACAGACCACCCCTTCACGGCGGCTGACTCGACGGTGTGTTGTGCGGGTAGACGGGTGGGCTGGGTCATCTGAGCCTTTTCGAGCACACCATGAGCATCCAGACCGACGACTTTGCTCCCGCCCCTGCCAAACGGGTGGTGACCGCTGCGCCCGAGTCGCCCCGTGAAGAGGCGCTGGAGCGTGCTCTGCGCCCCAAACTGCTCGACGACTACGTGGGCCAGGTTAAGGTGCGCGAGCAACTGGAAATTTTCATTGGCGCTGCCAAAAAACGCAGCGAGGCGTTGGACCATGTGCTGCTGTTTGGCCCGCCCGGCCTGGGCAAAACCACCCTGAGCCACATCATTGCCCACGAGCTGGGCGTGAACCTGCGCCAGACCAGCGGCCCCGTGCTGGAAAAGCCCAAAGACCTGGCTGCCCTGCTGACCAACCTGGAGCCCAACGATGTGCTGTTCCCGGTCGTCGAGGAAATTCTGTACCCCGCGCTGGAGGACTACCAGATAGACATCATGATCGGCGAAGGCCCGGCGGCGCGCAGCATCAAGCTCGACCTGCAGCCTTTCACCTTGGTGGGCGCCACCACGCGGGCCGGCATGTTGACCAACCCGCTGCGCGATCGCTTTGGCATCGTGGCGCGGCTGGAGTTCTACACGCCCGAAGAGCTGGCGCGCATCGTCAAACGCAGCGCAGGGCTGTTGAACGCGCCGATGGACGAGGCCGGTGGCTTTGAAATTGCCCGCCGCAGCCGGGGCACGCCCCGCATTGCCAACCGCCTGCTGCGCCGCGTGCGCGACTACGCCGAGGTCAAGGGTTCGGGCCGCATCACCCTCCATGCTCGACGTGGACCCGCAGGGCTTCGACCTGATGGACCGCAAGCTGCTGGAGGCGGTGATTCACCGGTTTGACGGCGGCCCCGTGGGGCTGGACAACATTGCCGCCAGCATCGGCGAAGAGCGCGACACCATTGAAGACGTGATCGAGCCCTACCTGATTCAGCAGGGTTACCTGCAGCGCACGCCGCGCGGGCGCATTGCCACACTGGCGGCGTTCCGCCACCTGGGGGTGGCCCCTCCCGCTTCAAGAGAAGGGCTTTTTTCGGAATAAAAATGGCACTTTGCGCATGATGGTATTGCGCAGGCAGCTCTGTTTTTTGGTCAGGTGGTTTTTTCGTCCAGCAGGGCGTTTTCGCTGTCCAGGTGGGCCACGTCTCCCCAGCCCACCAGGGTCAGGCTGCCGGGGGTCCACAGCAGGCGGTTGATGGCAGCGTTTTTCAGCAGCCAGCTGCGTGGCGCTTGCAGCTCCAACCCGGTAGCGGCGCGGTAGATGGCATCGAGCACTCCGCCGTGTGCCACCAGCGCAATGTGCTCGCCCACGTGTCGGGCCGCCAAGTCGTTCAGCACCGTCATCACGCGGTCGCGAAGTACCACCAGCGACTCACCCCCGGCAGGTGCCCACTCTGGCACACGGGTGCGCCAGGCCACCGCTTCCACGGGGTGCCGCTCCTCAATCTCCGCCCAGGTCAGCCCTTCGAGCATGCCAAAACAGCGCTCGCGCAAGCCCGTGTTGGGTGTGGCTCTGAGCCCTTGTGCGCGAGCCACTGCCTCGGCGGTGTCGAAAGCCCGCCTCAGATCGCTGCTGTAAACGGCGGCCAGTGGCTCGTCGGCCAGTGCACGGGCGAGCTGGGCCGCCTGCCAGCGGCCCGTGTCATTCAAGTCGATGTCGGTGTGGCCCTGGATGCGGGTGTCCTGGTTCCAGGCGGTTTCTCCGTGGCGGAGAACGGTGAGTCGGGTGGCTTGCACAAAAAACCTCGGGGTGAAGCGCCGCACAACCCGTGCGGCTCACGCAGACTTTAACGGGCGAAGTACCATGCCGGTCCGACAAGATGACGCGCACAAAGTGCGCCATCGGCGGCCCACCGGTTCACCACACAAACACCCACATGACCCAGCCAGCACCTTTGCCCTCTGCACCCGCTCAGCAAGACGCGGTCGCTGCCTTGGGCGTATGGCCCGCTGACGAGGCCGGGCTGCCCTTGCTGGCGCTGCTTGAAGGCGTGGGCGACGGTGTGTGGGACTGGGACATCGTGACAGGGAAAGAGTATTTCTCGCCGCGCCTGAAAGCCATTTACGGGTATCAGGAGAACGATGATTTGTGTTTTGCGGCAGACCTGGACGGGCTGACACACCCCGACGATGTGGCCGATATGCAGGCTGATCGACAGGCACATTGGTCGGGCCGCGAGGCCAGCTACCGCAACGA
>JAIFMP010000044.1 GCA_020048405.1 Hydrogenophaga sp. | reverse complement strand
CAGGGCATGTCCGACGATTCTGCCCGCATCAACCTCACCAACCATTTCCTGATCGCCATGCCCAGCATGCAGGACGAGGTTTTTGGCCGCACCGTGGTCTACCTGTGCGAGCACAGCGAGCGCGGTGCTTTGGGCCTGGTCATCAACAAACCGTCTGACATCTGCGTGAGCGACCTGTTCAGCAAAGTGGAATTGCCACTGGCCCGGCCTGACTTGGCCGAGGGCGGCCCCGTACAGACCGAGCGCGGTTTTGTGCTGCACGACCCGGTGGGCACGGCCGAAGAATCCATTTATGCCTCCACGCTGACCATTCCTGGCGGGCTGGAAATGACCACCTCGCGCGACGTGCTGGAGGCTATGTCGTCCGGTGCCGGGCCGCGCAGGGTGTTTGTCTCACTGGGTTATGCCAGTTGGGGGCAGGGGCAGCTGGAGTCGGAAATCACCGAAAACAGCTGGCTCACGGTGGAGGCCAAACCCGATCTCATTTTTGACGTGCCGGTGGAGCGCCGCTACGACGAGGCCCTGGGTCTGCTGGGCCTCCAAGCCTGGATGATTTCACCCGAGGCGGGCCACTCGTGAGCACCGGCCCCAAGCCGCAGCCCGGTGCCAACCTGGCCGGCCCGGTGAACGTGCCGCCGCACCAGCAACTCTTCCTGGCGCTGGACTATGGATTGAAGCGCACGGGCATGGCGTCGGGCAACCGCATCACCCAGAGCGCCAGCCCCCTGGCCACCGTCAAAGCCAGTGGCGAGGCCCAGTTGCTGGAAGTCGTCAAGCGCGTGAAGGAGTGGCAGCCCGATGCCCTGGTGGTGGGTGTGCCGTTTCACCCCGACGGCGCGGCGCACGACAACACGAAACGCGCCCGCAAATTTGCCAACCAATTGCGCGAACGCACCAAACTGACGGTGTACGAGGTGGACGAGCGTTACAGCACCACCGAAGCCCATTCACTGGGCGCGACCGATGCCGACGCCGCGTCGGCCTGCATCATTCTTGAACAGTTTTTGAGGAGCCTGCCATGAGCGCCCTGCACCTGGATGCCGAAGCCCTTTACCAAACCCTGCTGCGCGGCGTGCGGCAAATGACGCTGCTGGAACACCAGCCGCGCCAGCTGGTGGGCATCACCTCGGGCGGGGCCTGGCTGGCAGAGCGCTTGCAGGCCGACCTGGGGCTCGCTGGCAAGGCGGGCGTGATTTCGTCGGCCATGCACCGTGACGACTTTGCACGCCGGGGCATGGCTGCTAGCGCTCAAACCGTGCTGCCGTTCGACGTGAACGGGGCCCATGTGCTGCTGGTCGATGACGTGTTACACACCGGCCGCACCATCCGCGCAGTGCTGAACGAGCTGTTTGACTACGGCCGCCCCGCCAGTGTCACGCTGGTGGTGCTGGTGGACCGTGGCGGGCGCGAGCTGCCGGTGGAGGCTGCACTGGCCGCCGCCCGCGTCAGCCTGCCAGCCAGCCAGAAGCTCGATTTGGCCCGTGCCGACAACGGCACCCTGAGTTTTGTGGTCAGCCCAGACAGCCGCGCCGCCTGACCCCACACGTTCCACCCGAACCGCACATGCCATGAAGATTCACCGCAACCCCCAACTGAACAAGCACGGCGAGCTGGTCCACCTGCTTGTCCAAAGACATCCTCACCCACATCCTGGACACGGCGGCCAACTTCGTGTCGGTCAGCGACCGCGAGGTGAAAAAGGTGCCCCTGCTGCGTGGCAAAAGCGTGTTCAACCTGTTCTTTGAAAACAGCACGCGCACCCGCACCACGTTCGAGATTGCCGCCACGCGGCTGAGCGCCGACGTCATCAACCTCGACATTGCGCGCAGTTCGGCCTCCAAGGGCGAAAGCCTGCTCGACACCATTGCCAACCTGTCTGCCATGGCTGCCGACATTTTTGTGGTGCGCCACAGCGAAAGCGGCGCGCCCTACCTGATTGCCCAGCACGTGGCGCCGCATGTGCACGTGGTCAACGCCGGTGACGGCCGCCACGCCCACCCCACCCAGGGCCTGCTCGACGCCTACACCATCCGCCACTTCAAGGGCAACTTTGCCAACCTCACCGTGGCCATCGTCGGCGACGTGCTGCATTCGCGCGTGGCGCGTTCCAACATCCACGCCCTCACCACCCTGGGCTGTGCCGAGGTGCGCGTGGTGGGCCCCCGCACCCTGGTGCCCGCCGACATGGCCGCCATGGGCGTGCGTGTGTGCAACGACTTGAAAGAAGGCATCAGCGGTGCCGATGTCGTCATGACCCTTCGCCTGCAAAACGAGCGCATGAGCGGCGCGCTGCTGCCCTCCAGCCAGGAATTTGCCAAGAGCTTTGGCCTGACCACCGAGCGCTTGCAGTGGGCCAAGCCCGACGCCATCGTCATGCACCCCGGCCCGGTGAACCGGGGTGTGGAAATTGACTCTGCGGTGGTGGACGGCGCGCAGAGCGTGGTGCTCAACCAGGTGACTTTCGGCATTGCCGTGCGCATGGCCGTGATGGGCATTGTGGCTGGACATTCCAATAGCTGAGAACCCATACCCATCAAGCGCTGGGCGCCAAAAAAGCTTTAAAAATTCACGCATATTCGTCAGGAACAGCCATGAAGATTCTCATCAGCGGTGGGCGGGTGGTGGACCCCGCCTCGGGCCTGGACCAGTTGGCCGACGTGGCCGTGGCCGCCGGGCGCATCATCGCCATCAAACCCGGTCTGGGGGCTGAGGGCAGCGGCTTCACGCCCAGCCGCACCATCGATGCCTCGGGCTGCATCGTGTCGCCCGGTTTCATCGACCTGTCGGTTCGCCTGCGCGAGCCCGGTCAGGAACACGCCGGCATGCTGGAGAGCGAAATGGCTGCGGCCGTGGCCGGTGGCGTCACCAGCCTGGTGTGCCCACCCGACACCGACCCCGTGCTGGACGAGCCCGGCCTGGTCGACATGCTGAAACACCGCGCCGAGAAGCTGCACCGGGCCCGCGTGTTCCCGCTGGGTGCGCTCACCCGGGGGCTGAAGGGCGAAGTGCTGACCGAGATGGTCGAGCTGACCGAGGCCGGTTGCATCGCCTTCGGCCAGGCTGAAGTGCCCATCGTCAACACCCAGGTGCTGCAGCGCGCCCTGCAATACGCCGGCACCTTTGGCTATACCACCTGGCTGCGCCCGCAAGACGCGTGGCTGGGCAAGGGCGTGGCCGCCAGCGGTGCGCTGGCCACCCGCATGGGTCTGGCTGGCATTCCCGTGGCGGCCGAGCTGATTGCGCTGCACACCATTTTCGAGCTGGTGCGCAGCACCCGTGCCCGCGTGCACCTGTGCCGCATCAGCAGCGCCGCCGGCATTGAACTGGTGCGCCAGGCCAAGGCCGAGGGCCTGCCCGTGACGTGTGATGTGAGCGTGCACAACCTGCACCTGATCGACGTTGACTTGGGCTACTTCGACAGCCGTACCCGCCTGTCGCCACCATTGCGCCAGCAGCGCGACCGCGACGCCCTGCGCGCCGCCCTGGCCGACGGCACCATCGACGCCCTGGTGTCCGACCACACCCCGGTGGACGAAGACGCCAAGGTGCTGCCCTTTGCCGAAGCCGAGGTGGGCGCCACCGCCGTGGAGCTGCTGCTCTCGCTGGCCACCCGCTGGGCACAGGCCGATGGCGTGGACTGGCTGCGCACCCTGGGCACCCTCACCACCGGCCCGGCACGCGTGCTGGGGCAAGGGTTGGGCACGCTGTCGGCCAGCGCAGGCCGCCTGGTGGAAGGCGGCGTGGCCGACCTGACCGTGTTCGACCCGAACGCCTGGTGGACACCGCAGGCCGCCAGCCTGCGCAGCCAGGGCAAACACACCCCCTTCATCGGCCAGGAGCTGCCTGCCGTGGTGCGTGCCACCCTGGTGGGCGGGCAAGTGGCGTTTGACGCCACTGCGGCCTGAAGCTCCAGCCGGAACCGCAGTCCATGGGCATTTCCCGACACCTGGTGGCCACGCTGCGTGTGGTGCGTGCGCTGGGCCATGTGCTGGGTGGGCTCTGGACCATCCACCGCAGCTTTGGCCGCCTCTCACCCGGCGAACGCCAGCAGCATGTGCAAGCCTGGTCGCAGCAGATGCTGCGCATCATCGGCGTGGCCCTGCGCACCGGCGGCGAGTTGCCTGCCAGTGGCCCGGTGCTGCTGGTGGCCAACCACATTTCGTGGCTCGACATCCTGGTGCTGAACGCCGTGCGCCCGGCGCGTTTTGTGTCCAAGGCCGATGTGAAGCACTGGCCCCTGCTGGGCACCCTCATCACAGGCGCGGGCACGCTCTACATCGAGCGTGAAAGCCGCCGCGATGCCATGCGTGTGGTTCACCACATGGTGGAAGCCCTGCGCGAGGGCGATGTGCTGGCCGTGTTCCCCGAGGGCACCACCGGCGACGGGCGCGAGCTGCTGCCCTTCCATGCCAATGTGCTGCAAGCCCCCATTGCCGCGCCCGCTCCGGTGCAGCCCGTGGCGCTGGCCTACCTCGATGCCGCCACCGGGCAGCGCAGCGATGCGCCCACCTACATTGGCGACACCACGCTGGTGGCCTCGTTGTGGCGCACCTTCAGCAGCCCGCCGCTGGTGGCGGCTGTCCAACTGGCCCCGCCCGAGCCACACGCCGGGCGTGACCGCCGTGCCTGGGCGCACGACCTGCGAAACACCATCGGTGCCCGGGCTGAGTCCCTCGCACCTGCCGCTGCCCGGAGTCCTGCGTGAACACCTGTACCGACAACAGCCCCACCCAGCGGGCACCCACTTCGGTGTTTCTGGTGGGGCTGCCCGGCTCGGGCAAATCCACCGTCGGACGCCACCTGGCCCGACGCCTGGGGCGCGAGTTTGTGGATTCCGACCACGTGCTGGAAAAACGCCTGGGCTGTTCCATCCGCGAGTACTTCGAACAAGCCGGCGAGCAGGCTTTCCGCGACCGCGAGGAGGCCACCATTGCGGAGCTTGTCTGCCTGCCGGGCATCGTGTTGTCCACCGGTGGGGGCACGGTGCTGCGCCTCTCCAACCGGCAGGCACTGCGCAACAACGGCTGGGTGGTGTACCTCAAGTCCAACCCAGACGACATTTTTCGCCGCTTGCGCCACGACAAAACCCGCCCTCTGCTGCAAGTGGACGATCCGCTGGCCCGGCTCAAGGAGCTCCACCGCGTGCGTGACCCGCTCTACCGCGAGGCCGCCCACAGCACCATGGAAACCGGGCGGCCGTCGGTCAACTCCGTGGTCAACAACATTGCCATGCAGCTGGAGCAGCAGGAACTCAGCCAGCCGCCCGGCTGAACCGGTCACGCCTGGGCTGATGGTCGGGGCTTGGCCTGGCAGGCAGCGCAGCAGGCAGGTCAGCGACGCGTACCCCGTACCAAAGTCTTCCAGTGCAAACCCAACGCCCAGTGCCTTTTGGTCAGATGCCTCGCACTGGGTTCTGAAGTCAGGCGGGAGCTATTCAGCGCACCAGCTGCAAGGTATCGCGCTGCGACGGCAAGGCCATGTCGGCCAACGCCTGGTCCAAGGTCTCGTCCAGCCTTTCGATGTCGGGGTCAATGAACTGCGTGGCCAGTGACAGGAGCAAATGGGGGGCACTGTTAAACTAGGTGCATGTTCGCCCGCCCCCTCCACCGCCGACTGATCGCCTGGCTTGCTGCCATGGCGTTGATGTTGGGCAGTCTGCTGCCGGTGCTGTCACACGCGGTGGTGGTGGCTCCGTCCCAAGGGCAGGGCTGGGTTGAGGTGTGTACCGTCAGTGGCATGGCCTGGGTCAAGCAGGTGTCTGACGATGCTCGCGCAGTCAGCGACAGCCAGCACTCCATGCCCGGTTCCGACGCGTCTCTGGACCGCTGTGGCTGGTGCGCCACCCACAGCCCGATGGCCGGTTTGCCTCCAGTGGCTGTGCCTTTGGCAGCTCCACTCGTGTTTGCCGCCGACGCTCCGGCCGCATTCCTCCATGCCCCGCGCCCACTGTTCGTGTGGGCCAGCGCGCACTCGCGCGCGCCTCCTTCCGCGGCCTGACACCCTGCCTCGTTCGTGAGGCCTTCACCCCGGCGTGAGCCGGTGAGGCTTTGCGCAGTGTCAGTTGCCGCACCCCTGTGTTGTATGGGTGTTGGCCGTTTCAGGTGGCTGCATGCCCAATCGTTTTGTTCCTTCCGCCTCAAGGCCGCCGCAGCTGGTCTGCCTGGGCCATGGCGATTCCTTTTGCTGGGGTGCTCGCCGCATGTGACAAACCCGCCGGTGGCGCTGCCGGTACTTCCAGCAATCCCTTCACCGGTGCCTTCAAGGGCATTGACGTGACGGGCGCGCCGTACGGCAAAGGTTTCGCCCTGACCGACATGCGTGGCCAGCCCCGCACGCTCGATGACTTCAAGGGCAAGGTGGTGATGCTGTATTTTGGTTTTGTGCAGTGTCCCGACGTGTGCCCCACCGCGCTCACCCGCGCCAACGAGGTGATGGGCCTGCTGGGTGCCGACAACGCCAGCAAGGTGCAGGTGATTTTTGTCACCGTGGACCCCGAGCGCGACACGCCCGAACTGCTGCAGAACTACATGGCCGCATTCAACCCGGGTTTTCTCGCCCTGTACGGCACGGCCGAACAAACCGAACAAGCGGCCAAAGATTTCCGGGTGTTCTACAAAAAGGTGCCCACCGGCAGCACCTACACCATGGACCACACCGCGCTGAGCTATTTGTTCGACCCCCAAGGGCGTTTTCGTGTGGCCTTGCGCCACGAACAAACCGCCGCCGATTACGCCGCCGACATCGCTGCTTTGCTGCGCGGTGCCTGATTTTTTTGTTTTTCTTGACCTGACTGGAGACTTCTATGAACCCCCGCAACGCATTCGCCGCCGCCGTGCTGGCCCTCTCCACAACCACCCTGTGGGCGCAAGCCGTCAAGGTGGAAGACGCCTGGGTGCGCGGCACCGTGGCCACGCAAAAGGCCTCTGGCGCCTTCATGCGACTCACCCCGCAGAAAGATGCCCGCCTGGTGGCCGCCAGTTCGCCCGTGGCCGGTGTGGTCGAAATCCACGAAATGGCCATGGAAAACGACGTCATGAAGATGCGCCAGATTCCCGGCCTCGACCTCGCTGCCGGCCGCACCATGGAACTCAAACCCGGCGGTTACCACGTGATGTTGATGGAACTCAAAGGCCAGCTCAAAGGCGGCGACATGGTGCCCATCACCCTCGTGTTTGAAGACGCAGCCAAAAAGAAATTCACCCAGGACATCACTGCGCCCGTCACGGCGCTGGGCGGTGGCAACGGTGCCATGAAGCCCGGCATGGGTGGCCATGGCGGCATGAAACATTGAACCCTTTTTTAACCACCTCAAGAAAGTCAAACCATGAAAGCAACCACCACACTCGTACGCAGCCTGACCTTGGCCATCGCCTTGGCCGCCGGTGCCGGTCTGGCCCAGGCCAAGTCTGTTCCCGGCGACGGCGCCCTGCCTGTTGTCGAACTGATGCCCCTGACCATGAAGCACGAGGCCGACCTGAAGCTGAGCGCAGAGCAAATCAAGTCTCTCGACGACTACCGCAAACAGGCCATGCCCGGCCGCGTGGCGGTGCAAAAGCAGATCGTGGCATTGCGCGGAGAACTGCGCATGGCCATTCTGGAGAACAAGCCCCAGGCCCAGCGCGACGACCTGATGAAGCAGATTGCCGAGGCCGAGGTCAAGCACTTCCAGGGCCGCAACACCTGTGTGGAACACGTGCGCAAAACCCTCAGCGCCGAGCAATTTGCAGAGCTCTCCCGCCTGTACCTGGCTGGCTTGCGCTGATCACAAAGAAGTTGCTTAAAAGCCAAACACAGCAAGCGGCAAGGCATATTTTCATGCTGTTTTCAGGTCTTCACCGCCGGCACACCCCGCGCCACACCGCCTCTGGGCTGTGTGGGCGCGCCCGTGCCTGGGTGGGCCTGTTGCTGGCGCTGTTGTTGCTGTCCACGCTGGCTCCAGCCATCTCTCGCACGCTCGACCATGGCAAGCCCCTGGCCGAGCGTGGGTGGGTCGAGGTGTGCAGCGCCCACGGCCTGTCGTGGGTGCGGGCCGATGACGGCACCGGCACCCTAACCAGCGATGTACTGCAGGCGGCTATTGCGCCCTGGCCACCGACCGCGGCACGCCGCCGCCCAGTTTTGACGGCTGGGGCCTCGCGCCTTCAGCCCTCCCGCCTTGCCCTGCCTGGGCCGGGCACACATTCCCCTCGGCCCCCACACACACGCCCCTGGCCAGGGGGCCACCCGTTTCGTTCTGACACCCCAGGCTGCGCCGCCCCTTGAGGGCGTGCGCGTCGCGCATTCATTTCATGTCAGGACGAAACCATGTCGAAACTTTCCGTTGGCACGTTTGCCATCCCCGTTGGTTCGCTGCCCGGTGGGGTCAATCCGCCACCCAGTGGTCTTGCCACAGTGGCGACACCGTGTTTGCATCGGGCCAAAGCGCCCGCTTGTGGCGTGTGGTGTCGGGCGTTTTGCGCCTGGTGCAGCGCGAGCGCGATGCGCAACACCTCATGTCGCTGGCGTTGCCGGGTGATCTGCTGGGCATCGAAGCCCTGTGCAACATGCCCCACCAGCTCAGCGCCGAAGCCCTGACCGATGTGGTTCTGGCCCCCGTCGAGCCACAGAACGAAACCGAGCGGCAGCAACTCATGGTGTTGGCCCTGCTGCAGCAGCAGCAACGCAGCCACGACATGGCCCAGTTGCGCACCGGCCCGGTGTTGCCCCGCGTGGCCACCCTGCTCAAGGTGCTTGGACATGCCTCCGCGCTGGTGGGCCAACCTCAAGATACCGACGCCCTGCGCAGCAGTCTGCCCCCCCTGCGCGAGTTGGCCTTGGTGGTGGATGCCAAATCCGAAACCGTGTGCCGCGCGCTGGCGCAACTGCTGCCCCCCCGCACCCGCAAGTCTGGCCCCCGACCTTGGGCAGCCGCGGGTGCTGCGGCGGGTGCTGTAGCGAGCGCATCCGCCCGTGCGGCGGCACAGGCACTCGGCATCGTTGCCCAGCCAAGTCTGGACATGGACGGGGCATTGGCATGACACGCATGGCTCCCAGATCAAACGTTGTTGGCACCCACAACGCGGGCAAAGACGACTACCGCCCCGCAGGTCGCACCCGGGTGGTGGCTTGGGTGGTGGGTGGAATGCTGCTGCTTCACCTTCTGGCGGTCGGGTTGATTCTGTCCATTGCCAAGTGGGCAGCGGCCGACACCGAGGCTCGACTGGCCACGCTGCCTTGGGCATTTCCCAAGACTGAAGTGGCAACTCTGCCTGCTCCCCCGCAAGTGGTCGCAGCCAAACAGGCCCCTGCAACCGTGGACTGGCTCAGCCAGGCCAACCGCAAAGACGCATCCGCGCCGTGGTCGTATGACCGCGCGGGCAACGTCGTCTGGAAGTAAGTGCAAGTTCCCCCACCCCGTGTTCCTCTCCCTCTGAAAGGCGTGCCCATGTCCCGTTCCCTCAACCCCGTTTGCGCAGCCTTGGTGCTGGCGTTTCCTGCCGCTGTTCTGGCACAGGCTGGCAGCGATGCCGCCACGCTGAAGGCTGTCACCATCAAAGCCGAGAAGGAAGAGGCATACGTGGTCAAGGGCACCACCGCAGGTACCCGGACCGACACGCCGCTGGCGCATGTGCCGCAGTCGGTCATCGTGGTGCCTCGCAGCCTGATGGAAGACCAGGATTCCCGCACCGTGTCCGACGCGTTGCGCAACGTCAGCAACGTCAACAGCATCGATCCGCGCGACACCAACAACGTCAGCTTCAAGGTGCGCGGCTTCAACGCCGCCACGGTGGTGGACGGCATTTCCATGCCCGGCTACTTTCCCAATGCCGAAAGTGTGGCCAACATCGAACGCATCGACGTGGTCAAAGGTCCAGCCGGTGGCCTGTTCGGCAGCGGCCAGGCGGGCAGCTCATACCCTGCAGGTGGTGGCACGGTGGCCATCACCACGCTATCGCCGGAGGCCGTGGCCTCGCGCCAGGTGGGCCTGCGTGTGGGCAACTACGGCGAACGCGCTGCCAGCTTTGATCTGAACCAGCCTCTGAGCAACGACCTGGCGGTGCGCTTGGTGGGTGACCTGTCGCGCAGCGACAGCGAGAGCGATGGCATCTTTTTCAAGCGCACCGCGCTGTTCCCCAGCCTGTCGTGGTCGCCCAGTGCCGCAACCAAGGTGGTGGTCAAGCTGCGCCATCAGGAAAACACCACGCCCGACTACTCGGGCCTGCCCGTCAAGGGCACGCTGGACACCAGCAGCTTCCGCCTGCCGCGCAGCCTCAACGTGACGGCCACTGGTCTGCCCGATACGGTGCAAAAGTCCAACGGCATCAATCTGCGCTGGGACCAGCGGCTGAACGACGCCTGGTCGTTCCAGTTGATTGCGGGCCGCAATTCCGCCGACATTGACCAGCGTGGCGTATTTGTTGCGCCCTTCGGCGTGGCCCCTCTGGTCGGCAGCACAACCTACCTGCGCGGCGTGCGGCTGTGGAACCAGATCGACACCACCTCACTGTCGCCCAGCCTGACCGGCAAGTTTGCCTATGGCAACGTCAAACACACAGTCAACCTCGGGGTGGACTACGAAAAAACCAACGACAACGCCTTCATGACGTTCTCGAACGGCTTTGCAGGCACGCTGGGCTCCATCGATCTGATGGCCCCCCGTTTCCCGGCTTGGGTGGAAGCACCCACCCCCTCGCCAGCCGACCAGCAAAACATCTACAAGGCCACCGTGGTGTACGTGCAGGACCAGATCGACATGGGCCCCTGGCACGTGCTGGCCAGCCTGCGCCATTCGCGCATCAGCGTCACCGATGTGAACCCGGCCTTTGGCTACAACAACCTGTCCACCAACACCAAAACCACGCCCCGTTTGGGCGCGGTGTATGACTTTTCTCCTCAGGTCTCAGTGTTTACGGGTCACAGCCGGGCCATCAAGGTGCCGTTGTTCGGCTACTACCTCACGCCCCCCAAACCTGAAGAGTTCAAGCAGACCGAGGTGGGTGTGCGCCTGAACAACCTGGGCGGCGTGTCCGCCACCGTGGCGCTGTTCGACCTCACCCGCTACAACGCCACCGTCACCGACCCCGCCACCTTTGCCGCATATCAAACTGGTCAGCAGCGTTCCAAAGGCCTGGATGTGGATGTGCGCTGGCAAGCCACGCCCGAGCTGGTGTGGGTGGCCGCCTACACCAACCAGACCGCCAAAACCACACAGGATGCTTTTGCTCCCGGTCTGGTGGGCAAGCAGTTGTTCAATGTGCCCGAGCAGCAGTTGCGCCTGGCCGCCCGCTACGACGTGCGCACCGGCTCACTGGCTGGTTGGGGTGCAGGGCTGGGCCTGACCCACCGCAGCAAATTGCCCGGTACGGCGTCCAACACCTTCTTCACGCCCGCCGTTTCGGTGTTCGACGCCCAGCTGTCGTACCGCACCCAAACTGCCCGCTACGCGCTGGCCATCGGCAATCTGACCAACAAGCAGTACTACGCTCCTGCGGCGTATTTCAGCGGTGGCCAGGTCATTCCGGCCTTGCCTCGCACGGTGTCTTTGTCGGCCCAGTTCAACTTCTGATCTCCAAGGTTGGGGGGCTTAGGCCCTCCCTTTTTTCTCAAGGAAACAACCCATGCAACGACGCCGTTTTGCCCAGTTGACCGCTTGGTTGGGCGCAGGTGCGGCCGCTTCGGCTCGGGTATCGGCCATGCAGCCTGCGGAGGGCGCTGCCGCGCGGAGCCCGGCCACCGGCCACACCAAAGAGTCTGCCGACGCCCACCACCGCCAGGCCATCAAGAAATACGACAGCCTGACCGGCGGCCCCCAGCTGGTGATCGGCATGCTGGTGTACCCTGGCATGTTTCTGCAAGACCTGATCGGGCCGCTGACGGTGTTCGAGTCTTTGATGAACAAAGACATCCATCTGCTCTGGAAAAACACCGACCCCGTGGGCAATGAGCCCGGCCAGCCCAAGGCCCTGGTGCCCATCACACCCACCACAGCCTTCAAAGACTGCCCGCCCAAGCTGGACGTGCTGTTTGTGCCCGGTGGCGTGCCTGGCACCCTGACCATGATGGAAGACCCAGAGGTGCTGGCCTTCTTGGCCCAACACGGGGCCACCGCCCGCTACGTGACCAGCGTTTGCACCGGCTCGCTGATCCTGGGTGCCGCTGGCTTGCTCAAGGGCTACCGCGCCACCTCGTACTGGGCCACCCGCGACCTGTTGAAAGAGCTGGGTGCCATTCCGTCCAAAGGCCGCGTGGTGGTCGACCGCAACCGCATCACCGGTGGCGGTGTCACAGCGGGCATCGACTTTGGGTTGAAGCTGGTCAGCGTGTTGCGCAGCCCGGCCTACGCCAAAACCGTGCAGCTCTACCTGGAATACGACCCCGCTCCGCCCTACAACGCCGGCAGCCCCGACAAGGCTCCCCGGCTGGCGGTGGAATTTCTGAGCGAGATGTACGCCGGCATGGTCGATGCCACCCGCGCCATTGCCAAACGCGCCCGCAGCCGCTGGGCCTGATGAAGCCCTTCATTCCCCTGGAGCCCATGCCCATGACCACCCGCCGCCACCTTTGCGCAGCAACCCTTCTGGCCGCTGCCCTCTCCCCCAGCGCCTGGGCACATGGCTTCAAGGCCGGAGACCTGGCCGTGGACCACCCCTACGCGACCCCCACCCGGCCTGGCATGACCACGGGTGCGGTGTATTTCCGCGCCATCAAAAACAACGGCACGGAGCCCGACCGCCTGCTGTCGGCCCGCACCCCGGCAGCGGCCACCGTGGAACTGCACCGCATGGAAATGGACGGCGACGTGATGCGCATGCGTGCCGTGCCGGCCGTCGAACTGCCCGCCAACACCGAGGTGCGCCTGCGCCACGGCACACCCAACGGTCACCACCTGATGCTGCTCGGCCTGAAAGCCCCGCTGAAAGACGGCGACCGCTTCCCCGTGACCCTGACCTTCCAGCGCGCCGGTGAGCGCGAGGTCATGGTGTGGGTGCAGACGCCGCGCAGCAGCCAAAAGGATTCGGAACATGCGCACTGATACGATGAATTTCAGAGCTAAGTTAACAATATCATCAAGCGACAGGCCCTGATTTGATGTTGAAAACTGCCACCCGGGTATTCAATCTTCGCCACATGATGTGGGCACGGATTGTGTTGCTGTGCACGGTGTTCTCGGCACTGCACGGGTTGCTGGGTGCCTGGGTGGTGCCGGCCGTCGCCAGCGGGCCAGTGGCTGAAATTTGCACACCCAACGGGTTGCAGTGGGTGGCGCTGGACGGCGCCCCTGCCGACGAGCACCCGGCCGATTGGCCGCAAGGCCTGGCCCAGCCGTGTGCCTGGGCCAGCGCGCACGCCGCCATGACTCCCGGCTGGGAAGGGGGCGCTGCCATTGTGTATCCGCCACCGGTCATCCCGCTCGCGGCTGCCAACGGGGGGGCTGGCCCCCACCTGCGTGGCAATGCCGAGCGCGTGTTGTTGATGGCCCCCATGCGTGCCCCGCCCGCCTGAGCGCGGTTACCGCTTCCGTCTTTTTTTGGTGCCTGCAGCCCTGAACGTGGACTGCGTTGCGGCGTGCGCCGGTGCCAGCCTTTCACACATTTTTTTGAATTTCATCATCATGAACGCACGTACTTTTGTTTCCTTCACCCTCGCGGCCGTGGCCGCTGCGTCCCTCGTCGCCTGCGGTGGCGGTGACGATGGCCCACAAGCCGTCGAGATCCAGTTTGCGGCCACCGCGGGTACCACGCCTGTGGCCTGTGGCACCACTGTCAAAGGCCTGGGGGTCAACGGCATTGACGCCAACATCAGGGATTTCCGTTTCTACATTTCGCAGGTCAAGATGATCCGCGCGGATGGTGTGGAAGTGCCCTTGACCCTTGCCGCCAACGACAGCTGGAACTACACCGCAGGTTCTGACAGCGTCACCCTGGTGGACCTGGAAAACGCCACCGGTGCATGCCCCACCGCCACCGGCACCACGGGCACCAACGCCGTGGTCAAAGGCACCGTGCCCGCAGGCACCTACACCGGCGTGAAGATGACGATGGGTGTGCCGTTTGCCTTGAATCACACGGATTGGGCCAACCCCGCCACTACCAAGGCCCCGCTGGACATCCAGGCCATGGCATGGAGCTGGCAGGGCGGCCGCAAGTTTGCCAAGATCGAGGTGACCGACCCATTGGCCAGCGCCGAAGCTGGCACCCCTGGCAAGTGGTCGGCTTCCACATTCAACGTGCACCTGGGTTCCACCAGTTGCGTGGGCAACCCGGCCACGGGCACCCAGGTGAGCAGCTGTGCTCAGCCCAACCGCATGGAGTTCAAACTCGCGGCTTTCAATCCGTCTGCACAGAAAGTGGCGGTGGATGTCCAAGCTCTGCTGGCGGGTTCCGAGATCACCACCAACACCACCGGTACATCGGCTGGGTGCATGTCTTTCCTGAAAGACCCCGAGTGCGGCCCGGTGTTCAAAGCCCTGGCACTTGACTGGTCTGACCTGGCCACTGGCGGCACGGGCTTGCCAGTCAATGGCGGCGCTGGTCAAACCGTGTTCAAGGCCATTGCCAAATGAAGCCCCGGCAGCTTGCACCCTGGGTGCTGGCTGCCGCCGCTGCGGCCCTCACGGGCTGCGGCGGGGGTGGTACCAGCGTGACCGACACCGCGGGCACTACGCCCGGTGCCACCTTCACCCCCGGCAATTGGACGTGGGAGCTGCCCAACGGCTTTGCCGTGCCCAAGGTGCCCGAGGGCAACCCCATGTCTGCGGCCAAAGTGGACCTGGGCCGCTTCCTGTTCTACGACAAACGCCTGTCGGGCAACGGCAACCAGTCGTGCGCCAGTTGCCACCACCAGGACAAAGCCTTCACCGACGGCAAGGCCGTGGCGGTGGGGTCTACCGGGCAGTTTCACTCTCGCGCGGCGCAAGGCCTGGCCAACGTGGCCTACAACGCCACGCTGACCTGGGTGAACCCCAGCCTCGTCACGCTGGAAAAGCAGATGGAAGTGCCCCTGTTCAGCGAAGACCCGGTGGAGATGGGCGTGAACGACGGCAACAAGGTCGAAGTGCTGAGCCGCATTGCCACCGAGCCGCTGTACCCGGCCAAGTTCGCCGCTGCCTTTCCCGGCGAAACACCCGCACCCACCTGGGGCCAGGTGATACAGGCCATTGCCGCATTCCAGCGCACGCTCATCTCAGGCAACAGCCGCTACGACCAGTACATACAGGGCAAAGCCACCTTCACTCCGGCTGAAACACGGGGGCTGAATCTGTTCATGGGCGAAAAGGCTGAATGTTTCCACTGCCATGGCAGCTTCAACTTCAACGACCACGTGGTGCACGCCGCCAGCCGGGTGGTGGAAACACCGTTCCACAACACCGGGCTCTACAACATCGGTGGCACAGGCAACTTCCCCGACGGCAACCAGGGCCTGTTCGAGTTCACCGCCCAGGCCACCGACCGCGGGTTGTTCCGCGCGCAGAGCCTGCGCAATGTGGAGCTGACTGCGCCCTACATGCACGACGGCAGCATTGCCTCGCTGGAAGCCGTGCTTGACTTTTATGCCGCCGGGGGCCGCCACATCACCAGCGGGCCGAATGCTGGAGATGGCCGGACGCACCCGAACAAGAGCGACCTCATCACGCTGATCGACCTCAATGCCCAGGAAAAAGCCGACATCGTGGCCTTCCTCAAAACCCTGACCGACCATGACTTCATCACCAACCCCAAGTTCTCCAACCCTTTCCCGGCGCAGTGACGTGGCGTGGGCAGCGTGGGGTCTGTGTGCCAGCCTGGCCCTGGCCAGCGGTGCGGCCCTGGCCCACGGCGAGGCCGACGACGCCCTGCCACCCGAGCCCGGCTTGCGCCTGAGCGCCGCAGCGGCTGCGACCTGGCTGGACGCGAACAAAGAGCTGCCCAGCCAGCGCCTGCGGGGCTTTTTGCTGCAAGGCGATTCGGGCACCGACCGCCAGGGCCTGAACCTGGAGCACGCCACGCTGGGTGCCGCCTGGCGCATCAACGACATGCTGGGCGCAGAACTGACAGTGGGCAAACACGGGAGCGACCCGGCGCACGTTGAATCGGCCTGGGTGCAGGCCCGCTACGACAGTGCCAGTGGCGACGCGTGGTGGCTGTTGACCGCTGGCCGCCAGCGCCCCGCGCTGGGCGGGACACTAGGGCAGGGCGGCCACTTCGACCGTTTTGCCCTGATGCCCCTGGCCAAGCAGATGGCCACCCACGGCGACTGGATGGACGACGGCCTGCAACTGGGCTGGCGTCAAGACACCGGCCAGCGCCGCCTGAGCGCCGATGTGGGCCTGTGGGCCGGGCGCGTGTTCCCCGGCGGCGACAGTGGCCCGGTGGTGCCCGCCGTTCACCTGGGCTGGGGCCAGGGTCCGTGGCAGTTGGACGGTTTTGCCGCCTGGCTCAAGCCCGAACGTCGGGGCAGCAGCGTGAGTGCCACCGCCGGCCACAGCCACACCGCGCCCGAATGCAACGCCGCGCTGAAAGACGTGGCCTGCTTCACCGGGCGCAGCACCTTGGCCGGGGCCAGCGTGGTGTGGGCAGGGGCGCAGTCGCCCATGGCCCTTCCTGTCACGCTCACCGCCAGCGGCTGGCTGCGCGACGAAAAAGGCAGCCTGGAGTCGGCCAACGGAACCGTGGCCTGTGGCTGCAAGCCCTCTGGGACGTGGCACCCCGCTGGCAAACCGGCGTGCGGCTGGAGCGCGCCTGGACCACCCAAAGCATCACCGGCCCCGGTGCCAGTCTGCTGGCCACCGAAACCGGCTTGAGTGCCTACCAGCCCGCCAGCCGCCAGACGGTGTTGCTGGCCTGGCAACCCAGCGATCGCATCACACTCAGCGCCGAACTGGGGCGCGAGCGAGCCGCCGCTGACCAAGGCGTGGGCAGCAGCACGGTCAACTTTGCTGCGCTGCGGCTGGTGGCCCGCACCGATTGGCTGTCGGGCGGGAAATAATGTGTAGCTGAAACATCAATACAGAAAAGCGGCAGGGCCGCTTTTTGTTGATATTTTCGGTGCTCACTTCTCCATGGGCGAGTTCACGATGGCGTCGAACTCGGCCTGCGTCAGGTACTGCGCGGTGTACGTGCCGCCTTGTTGCAGCAGCGTTTTGTAGAACGAGCGCAGGTGGTTACGTGAGCCTTTCAGCAGGTTGTCGTACACCAGCCTGATGTCCTGGTTGTCCACGGTTTTCAGGTGGGTGTTGATGTCGAGCATGTCCAGCTCTTCGATGGCTGCGCCCACTTTCAGGCCATCGATCAGCGACACGCTGCCTGCCGCCACCAGTTGTGTGTACAGGCCTTGCAGGGTGGTGTTGGCAAACACGCCAGCGCCCAGGTTGGCAGAGGGGTCGGTCAAGTTGTAGCGCACCAGCAACTGGCGCACCGCTTCGGTGTGGGTGCTTTCGCTGGCAGAGATGTTGGTGAACACCTTCAGCCCCCACGTCGCACCCAGGCGGGCATACACGTCACCGGCCAGTTTTTCTTCTTCGCGCATGTAGAGCAGCGAGCTTTGCTCGGCTGCGCTCAATGTTTCGCTGGGCAGGGCGGTCAGGTTGGTGCCCAGCACGGTGGAGTCAAACGTCGAGTTGCCGTCGGCATCCACCACCAGGGGTGGGCCACCATTGCCAGCGGGTGTGGCGGTGTCATCGCCGCCACCACAGGCGGTCAGGGCCAGGGCGGTGAACAGGGCGGCTGCAAGCCGGGTCAGGGTGGGAGTGCGTGTGGTCATGGTGTGTCCTTGTTGAAAAAATCGAGGTTGAAAGGGTTGGCTCAGATCAGGGGGCTGACTTGCACCCGCAGCGTGGGGCCGGGGGGCTGGGGCATCTGTGCGGTGTGCTGCTGGCCTGCGTACTCGTACACCACCGTGTAGCCCACCGTGCGGTAGGTCTGGGTGAATTGGGTGCTGCACTGCTGCGCCGTCTGTATCTGTGTGGCACCGGGTCCTTCGATCTGGCTGCCCACCACTGCGCCGCCCACCGCACCGAGCATGGTGGCGGCTGCGTTGTGTCGGCCATGGCCCACGGCGTGGCCCAGCACGGCACCGGCCACCGCACCCAGGGCTGCACCTGCACCGCTGGGCGGCGTTTGCACCGCCACAGGCACCGCGTGGCATACCTGCTGAGGCACTTGCACGGCTTGCAGCACGGGGGTGACGGACACCACTTGGGCCGTCAGGTAGTCAACGGCAGCCTGGGGTTGGGACAGGGGGGCTGGTTGGGCCAGGCTGGCGGTGCTGCACAGAGCAGTGGCCAGCCACAGGCTGGTTCGGGCAAAAGGGTGTGTCATGGTGTTGTCCTTGTGTGATCGTCAATGGGCGCGGGGTTGGTCAGCGACCACGGCCACCGTTGCCGCTACCGGTGCCGCCGCTGTTGCCTCGGCCTGCGGCTGAGTTGTCCTGGCCAGTTCCCTGCGCTTTTCCGTTGGCACTGCCAACCGGGGTGGTCGTGGCGTTGGTGGCGGCAACGGGCAGTGCTTCAGGCTGGACAACCGGGGCGGGTGTTTGGCGGCGCTCAAAGCCGCTGCCCCACGGCCAGTTGTTGGGTGGGGTTTGGGCGATGGCGGTCGTGGCACACAGGGCCAGCAGTGCCAGGGCTGCCGATGCGGTGGGGAAGGTGCGCTGATGTGTCATGGCGGCAAAGGTGTGAAGTTGATGGGGTGAATGGTGTGCCCCCTGTGTCGCCGCGCTGTGTCTGGCGGCTGTGGCTGTGTGCCTGCGTGTGGCTTTGTGTGTCGGTGTGTATCAGCCAGTGGTGGTGAAGGGTGTTTTTAAGATGGGCTCACTACACTCCCGCGCCATGAACATGCCCCAGTTGTCTCAAGCCCCGCAGCCCCTGGTGCTGGTGGTGGACGACGACCCCGACCTGCGCGAACTGCTGGCCACCTACCTGGGTGCCAATGGATACCGCGTCAACACCGTGCCCGATGGCGTGGCCCTGCGCGCTGCGCTGGCCCAGGGGCCGCAGCCCGACGCCATCGTGATGGACCTGATGCTGCCTGGCGAAGACGGCTTGGCGCACAGCGCGGTGCCCGTGCTGATGCTCTCGGCCAAAGGCGAAGAAATGGACCGCGTGATTGGCCTGGAGGTGGGTGCAGACGACTATCTGGCCAAACCCTTTGGTCCCCGCGAACTGCTGGCGCGTTTGCGTGCGCTGCTGCGCCGCCCCTTGGCCCCGCCTGCCCCCGTGGCCGATGCCAGCAGCACACACAACCGGGTGTTTGGCCCATTCACGCTGGATGTGGCCGGCCACCGGCTGCTGCGTTCGGGTCAGGAGTTGGCATTGACCACGGCCGGTGTTCACCAGCCGCCCCAACCGCGTGTTGTCGCGCGACCTGCTGGTGGAGCTGCTGAAGGGTTTTGACCGCGACGCCTTCGACCGCAGCATGGACAACCGCGTGACGCGCCTGCGCCGGAAAATTGAACCCGACCCTGCCCATCCCGCCTACATCCGCACCGTGCGGGGCGAGGGCTATCTGTTCAACCCCCACGGGGCCGATGCATGAAAGCCCCCAGCCTGGTGCGCCAGCACACCGTGTGGCTGGTGGCCGCTTTTTTGGCCATGGAGTTGCTGGCGCTGGCACTGTTTGTGGGCCTGGCCATGCGCCCGCTGGCCCAGCGCGCTGCCGACGACCTGGCCGGGCTGATGGTGCTGTCGGCCCAGACCTGGGCCGAGTTGCCACCCACCACCCGCCCCGCATTTGAGGTGGCCTTGAGCGAACAACACAGCCTGCGGGTCACGCCCGAAGCCATGCCTGAAGGGGTGGACGAGTGGCATCCGCCGTTTTTTTACTTGCTGGAAGCCGCGCTGGAACGGCGGCTGGGGCATGCACATCACCTCGTGCGGGCGCCGGGTGACGGCGGCGAGCCCTGGTATTGGGCGCAGGTGTCCACCGGCACCCAGCCGCTCAAGGTGGGCCTGCCCGCCGAGCGCATCAACAGCCAGCCGCTGTTGGCCGTGGGTGTGGCGTTGTTGCTGGGGCTCGCGGTGGCGGTTGCGCTGGGCTGGGTGGTTGGCGCGCCGGGTGCTCACGCCTGTGGCGCGGCTGTCGCAAGCGGCAGCCCGCATCGGCGAGGGTGAAACGCCCGAGCTGTTGCCCGAAGACGGCCCTCTGGAGCTGGCCGATCTGAGCTGGCGTTTCAACCACATGGCCACTCAAGTGCGCGACCTGCTGGCTGCCCGCACCCTGCTGCTGGCCGGGGTGTCGCACGACTTGCGCACGCCGTTGGCACGCATGCGCCTCGCCCTGGAGCTGCTGAAAACCCAACCCAGCGCGTCGATGTTCGAGCGGCTGGAGCGCGACATTGAGCGCATGAACGAGCTTATTGCCAACGTGTTGGACCTGGCCCGTGGCGTGTCGCAAGAGCCGGTGCGGGCGGTCGACATCGGTGCTTTGCTGCACGAACTGGCCCGCGACCATTCCACTGCCGCCTGCCAGGTGCAGGTGCGCCTGGCTGCTGCCGGCGCGCCCGACGCGTGTGTGGTCAGCTTGCCGGAACTGTCGCTGCGCCGGGCGCTGGGCAACTTGCTGGACAACGCCTTGCGCCATGCTCCGGTGTGCCCGGTGGAGTTGGTGGCGACCGGCTGCGCCTCGGCGTGCTGGACAGGGGGCCTGGCATTCCGGCGGCGCAGATCGAAGCCATGTTCCAGCCCTTCCAGCGGCTGGACACCTCGCGCAGCCCCACAACCGGCGGCACCGGGCTGGGCCTGGCCATCGTGAAAGAACTGGCACGGGCCAACGGCTGGCGCGTTACTTTGATCGCCCGCGACGGTGGCGGCATGCAGGCGTGGCTGGATTTGCCGCACGCTGCCCTGGCACCTTAAGGCCCGCCTAACACGGCGGAGCTAGCGTCAGCGGGGTGTTCCATCTACGGGCAGCCCGATGCAGGTTGCCGTCACAACATGCGAATTTTGCTGGTCGAAGACGACGATTTGTTGGGTTCAGGGCTGCGCGCGGGCTTGCGGCAGCAAGGTTTTCAGGTGGACTGGGTGCGCGACGGTGTGGCCGCCGAGGCCGAACTGCTGGCTGGCAGCCATGTGGCTGCGGTGCTGGACCTGGGCCTGCCGCGCCAGGACGGCATGGCGGTGCTCAAGGCGGTCCGCAGCCGCAGACTGCGCACCCCCATCCTGGTGTTGACCGCGCGCGACGCCGTGTCCGCCCGCATCGAGGGGCTGGACGCCGGGGCAGACGACTACCTCGTCAAACCCATTGACCTGCACGAACTGGCCGCCCGGCTGCGGGCGCTGGTGCGCCGCTCGCACGGACAGGTGCACAACGCCTTGCAAGCGGGCCCGGTCGAGCTGGATCCGCTTGCGCACACCGTGCGGGTGCATGGGGAGCTGGTCGACATCGTGGGGCGCGAGTACGACTTGTTGCACGCGCTCATGCTGAATGCCGGGCGTGTGCTGTCGCGGGCGCAGATTGAACAGCACCTGTACGACTGGGGTCACGAGGTCGCCAGCAACGCCGTTGAGGTGCATGTGCACCACCTGCGCCGCAAGTTGCCCCCGCAAACCATTGAAACGGTGCGTGGTGTCGGTTATGTGGTCCACAAAACGGGCGCCGCATGAGCGGAGTTGCGTCGGTGCGCAAAGGTGCGGGGTCTTTGCAGGCGCGACTGCTGGTCACCGTGCTGGGGCTGGTGAGTGTGGTGTGGCTGGTGGTGGCGGTGTCTACCTGGATGGATACCGAACACGAGGTGGGCGAGTTGCTCGATGCCCACATGTCGCAGGCAGCGTCGCTGCTGGTGAGTTTGCCGCTGGACGAACTCACGCGGCTCAACTTGTCTGAAACCCCCACCCTGCACGAGTACCAGCCTAAGGTGGTGTTCCAGGTGTGGCATGGCACAGAGCTGGTGGTGCGGTCCGGCACCGCACCGATGTCGGCCATGGCACCAATGGATGCAAAGGGTTTTGCCGAGCCTGTGATCGACGGCCAGCTCTGGCGCGTGTTCAGCACACCGGGCCTAGACGCACACGTGTCCATACATGTAGGCGAACACGACCAGGCCCGGCAAGACGTGGTCTGGGCGAGTTTGCGCAGCGTGATCTGGCCCATGGCGCTGGCCTTGCCTTTGCTGGCATTCGGTGTGTGGTGGGCGGTGCGGTGGGCGGTCAGGCCCCTGCGTGACCTGGGCTGGCAGGTGTCGCACCGCCAGCCCGATGCAGCCCACCCACTGCTGCTGGCCGATGCGCCGCAGGAAGCCCAGCCGCTGGTGGAGGAGCTCAACCGCCTGTTTGCCCGAACGGCTTCGCTCATTCAATCGGAGCGGCGGTTCACCGCCGATGCAGCCCATGAACTGCGCACGCCCATTGCCGCCATCCGCATGCAGGCCCAGGTGGCGCAGGGTGCCCTGGACAACGACGAGCGCAACCAGGCACTGGATGCCACCTTGCAAGGCTGTGACCGCGCCACACGGCTGGTGGCCCAGTTGCTGCAGTTGGCCCGGTTGGAGGCCGAAGCGGGCGTTGCCCCCGCCGCACAGGCAGATGTTCAGACACCCGTTGAATCGTCTTTGGCCCAGGTGCTGTCTGATCTGCTGCCCGTGGCAGCTCGGCGGAACCAGCGGCTGGAGGCCGAACCCCACCCCACGCCTGTGCCCCCTTGCCCAGTCCCCGAGGCACTGGTGGGGGTGTTGATGCGCAACCTGATCGACAACGCACTGCGCTACAGCCCAGACCACGCTAGGGTTAGGGTTCGGACCGAGGCCTTGCCCGGCTCAGGTGCGCGTTTGACCGTGGAAGACAGCGGCCCGGGCCTGAGCGACGAACACCTGGCCCGCCTGGGTGAAAGATTTTTTCGGGTGGTGGGCAGCCAGCAGCCCGGAAGTGGGCTAGGCTGGTCGATCGTCACCCGAGTGGCCAGTTTGTACGGCCTGACCCTGCGCCTGGGGCGAAGCGCTGACTTGGGTGGATTGCGTGTGGATGTGGAGTGGGCATGAATAACTTTCGCCGTTCGGCATTTCTGCGCATTGCCGCAGTGACCGTGACTTTGTCGGCCCTGGCTGCTCCGGTGGCCTGGTGGGTGTCGCGCGAGAATGCCGAGGCCGATGTAGTGGCGTTTGCCCAGGAAGAGTCACACCGGCTGCTGGCCAATGCCAACGCCCTTGACCTGTCGGGGCCTGGCGCGCAGCAACATGCATCGCAAGCCGCGCATTTGCTGGTGGGCGGGTTGTTTGAAATTGTGGAGATTTACGGTGCCTCAGGCCTCAAGTTGGCCGAGGAGGTGACCCCTGAAGGCCATGCCATCGAGCCGCTGCTGCCCAAACATGGTCGCCCCGCGTACAACGAAGCGTTTTACGAAAGCCTCAAATTGGCAGACGGCGGCTGGGTGATGCGGGTGATGGTGCCGCTGCAGGCCAGCAGTACCCAGCCCATCACCGGTTACTTTGAGGGGGTGCGCCTGATTCCCGACTGGCAGCGCGCGCAGATCCAGTCCGATGCGCTGGCGGTGGCGCTCATGGTGTGCCTGGCCGCGCTGGTGTGTGGCGGTGCCATTTACCCCGTGGTGGTGCATTTGGCCGGCGAAAACGAGCGCCGTGCGCGGCAAGTGCTGGAGTCACACATTGCCATGATGGAAGCGCTGGGCCGCGCCATTGCCAAACGCGACTCCGACACCGGCACCCACAACTACCGCGTGGCCTGGATTGCCGCCCGCCTGGGCGAAGCCTTGGGGCTGCAGGGCGCGGCCATGCAATCTTTGATTGCGGGCAGTTTTCTGCATGACGTGGGCAAAATCGGCATTCCCGATGCCATCTTGCTCAAGCCAGGCCGTCTTGACGATGCCGAAATGGACATCATGCGCACGCATGTGGCCCAAGGGCAGGAAATAGTGCATGGCGCAGGTTGGCTTGAAGGCGCTGCCGACGTGGTGGCCAGCCACCACGAAAAATGGGACGGCTCCGGGTACCCCCGCCGCCTGGCCCACACCGCCATTCCACTGGCCGCGCGCATTTTTGCGGTGGCCGATGTGTACGACGCGCTGAGCTCCAAGCGCCCCTACAAACAGCCTTTGCCCTTCGATCAAGTGATGACCATGCTGGCTGAGGGCCGTGGCACCCACTTTGACCCCGACGTGTTGGCCTGCTTCGAGGGCATGGCGGCCGAGGTGTGCGACACCATTGAGCGCCTGGACGAAGCAGGCATCAAGCGCCTCATGGCCGACATGATCGAGCGCCACTTCGATGCCATGAGTGCTTGAAGGCAAGCCCAGCGGCGTGTTCCGCATCAAGCGGCCATGGGGCGGCGCAGCAATGACATGCGGGCCAGCAAACTGTCTTTCAACACGTAGTGGTGGCCCAGCGCGGCAGCCACGTGAAGGCCAATGAGCCAGTAACCCGCCACGCCCACGGTTTCGTGCAGTTCTTTGATGTCGTGTGCCCAGGCCTTGTTGGGGGCCATCAACGGGGGCAGTTCCAGCCCGAAAAATGGGATGGGTTTGCCCGCCGCGCTCAACGCCAGCCAGCCCATCACGGGCATGACCACCATCAGTGCGTACAGGGCCAGGTGGCCCAGCGAGGCCATGCGGTGCACCCATGTTTCCAGACCCAGCGTGGGCGCTGGCTGTGGTTTGGGGCTGGCCCAGCGTGCGCCCAAGCGGGCCACCACCATCGCCAGCACGCCCAGTCCAAACATGAAGTGCAGCGCCTTCATCAGGTCGCGCATCTCGGTGCCTTTGGCAAAAAGCACGCGCAGTTCGATGCTGGCGTACACCGCCACAAACAGCACGGCCATGAACCAGTGCAAGGCCACCAGGGCTGTGCTGTAACGAAAGGATGGGTTATGTGCGTTCATGGGGTTCAACGTGTGGTGTGGATGGATGTGGAAGGGGCAATGCGTGTCGTCCTGACCGCTGCCCCCGTGATGGGGTTCTGATAGGCCTCGACCACTGCGCCTTGGGCGTCAATGGCGTAAAACTCATGGCAGTTGCCTTTTGACACCTTGAAACGCACCAGCACATAGCTGTCGGCGTTGAAAGCGGCGCGGGCCTGAGCTTCTGTGAGCCAGGTGCTGCGGGGGGCTGTGGTGCACACCACTTTTTCGGTGATGCTGCTGGCGAACCCTGCTGTGGGCAGCGCCAGGCACAGCGCAGTGGGCAGGGTCAGCCAAATGCGGCGGGTGGCGGAGGGGACATGTGTTTTCATGTAGGCCAATGTAAAAACCCTAAATGAAAGAGGGCTTAACCCGGCCCCATCAGCACTGATGGGCTGCCCGCCAGGAAGTTAAGAGTGAGGTAACCCTGCGAGGGTGTAATGTGCGCAGCCTCCACCACACAACGGCCCTGAGCCGACCACACCTTGAAATTCACCGATCTGGCCGACGACCGCGAAGACGATCTGCACTCACCGCAAGAGCCGCAGCACCTGGGTCAGCGTGGCAGTCAATGTGTTGTTGACCGTGCTGCAGATTGGCGCGGGTGTTCTCACCAAGTCGCAGGCACTGATTGCCGATGGCATCCACTCCCTGTCAGACCTGGTGTCCGACTTTGTGGTGCTGCTGGCCGGGCACCATGCCCGCAAAGACGCCGATGAAGACCATCCCTACGGGCACCAGCGGTTTGAAACTGCAGCCTCTCTGGTGCTGGGTTTGCTGCTGCTGGCCGTGGGCCTGGGAATGTTGTGGTCGGCCGTGGGCAAGATCCAGTCGCCCGAGAAGCTGGAGCCTGTGCACCTGTCCGCCCTGTGGGTGGCCATGGGCGCGCTGGTGTGCAAAGAGCTGTTGTTTCGCTACATGCTGGCGGTGGCCAAGCGGGTGAAGTCGAGCATGCTGGTGGCCAACGCGTGGCATGCGCGTTCCGATGCGGCGTCTTCACTGGTGGTGGGCCTGGGCATTGCAGGCAATCTGGCCGGTTATCCCATCCTGGACCCGATCGCGGCGCTCATCGTGGGGCTGATGGTGGCTCGCATGGGCTGGGGGTTCACCTGGGACGCCCTGCACGACCTGATGGACCGCGCCGTGGACGAGGAAGAGGTCAAAGCCATCCGCCAGACGCTGCTAGACACCCCCGGTGTGAAAGGCGTGCACGACCTCAAAACTCGAAAAATGGGCGACATGATCGTGGTGGACGCCCACTTGGAGGTGGACGGCACCCTCACGGTCGAGGCCGGGCACGACATCGCCGTGGAAGCCCGCGACCGCATCATGCAGCGCCACCGCGTGTTGCACCTGATGACCCACCTCGACCCCTGGAAGTGCCCCGACCTGGACCACGCCCCCCTGCGCTGAGCGGCCTGCCCTCAGGGCGTGGCAGGCAATGGCCACACCAGACGTGCCCGCAGGCCGCCCAACGGGCTGTCGCCCAACACCAGTTCGGCACCGTACAGCCCGGCCAGCTCGGCCACGATGGCCAGGCCCAGGCCCGAGCCGGGGGTGGATTCGTCCAGCCGCTCGCCGCGCTTGAGCATGTGGGCGCGTTGCGCCTCGGGCACACCGGGCCCGTCGTCTTCCACCGCCACGTTGCCAGTGCCATCCACCTGAATGTGCACGCGGCTGCGGGCCCATTTGCAGGCGTTGTCCACCAGGTTGCCCAGCAGTTCGTGCAGGTCTTCCTGTTCGATGTTGACGTGCGTATCGGTGGCTTCGCTGGTCAGCGTGATCTGAAGCTGGCGCTGGGCGTGTACCTTTTCCATCACCCGCTGCAGGCCTTGCAGCGTGGGCAGCAGGGCACAGCGCGGCCGCTGTGTGGCCACCGCGTGTGCGGCCGAGCGGGCGCGGCGCAGGTGCCAGTCGATGTGCTGCTGCGCTTTGCTGACCTGTTCGTGTATTTGTTGGCCCAGGCTGTGCAGCGGCGCGTCTGGCGCGTTGGGTATGGCCTGCCGGGCGTGGTCGGCCGCGTGGCGCAACACCGCCAGCGGGGTTTTGAGGGCATGCGCCAGGTTGCCCGCCTGGGTGCGGGCCTGGGCCAGCCCGTCTTCCTGGCGCTGCAAGGTGCGGTTGAAACCGTCCACCAGCGGTTGCACCTCGGCCGGAAACCGCCCTTGCAGGCGGGCTACTTGCCCTTGTTCCAGCGCAGCCACTGCCCTTTGCAGCGCCCGCAAGGGCGACAAACCCACGCGCACCTGCGCCACCGCCGCCAGCCCCAGCAACACCAGCAGGACGGCCAGCGAGGCGGCCAGCACGCGGTCAAAGTGCGCAATGGCGGCCTGTGTGGCCGTGGCATCTGCGGCCACCACCAGTGTCCAGGCGCTGGCCTGGCCGTCTGGCGGGCGCACCGTTCGCTCCAGGGCCACGAGGGGCTGCCCCGAGGGGCCGGTGATGGCGTGCCGGTGTACCGCGCCATCGGCCACCACATCGGGCGGCAGGCGCAGCACCTCGTCCCACAGCGAGCGCGAGCGCAGCGCGGGTGTGGCATGCCCGGCGGCTTCCGCCGGTGAGGTGTGCGGGTAGGTCTCGATCTGCCAGTAACGGCCCGAAAACGGCTTGACCCAGCGCGGGTCGCTCAGCCGGGCTGCGTCCACCAAAGGCTGGCCTTGTGCGTCAAATTCGAGCCGGGCGGTGAGTTGCTCCAGGTGGATGCCCAGCTCGGCCTCGAACTGGCGGTGTGTGTGTTCGCTGAACAGGTTGTGCAGCAACACCCCGGCCAGCACCAGCGCCACGGCCACACCTGCGAGCGTCACTGCCAAAACCCGCCACTGCAGCGAGCCGCGCCAACGGGTGGGCAGTGGGTTGTTCACGTGGGCACCACCAGCCGGTAGCCCAGGCCCCGCACGGTCTCGATCAGGTCTGGGGGCAGCTTTTTGCGCAGACGGCCCACAAACACCTCGATGGTGTTGGAGTCGCGCTCGAAGTCTTGGGCGTAAATGTGCTCGGTCAGTTCGGTGCGCGACACCACCGCATTCGGGTGGTGCATGAGGTAGGCCAGCACCTTGAACTCGTGGCTGGTCAGTGCCAGGTGCTGGCCGTCCAGCATCACGCGGCTGGTGCGGGTGTCCAGCTCCACCGGGCCGCACACCAGCAACGACGACGCCAGCCCGCTGGCGCGGCGTATCAGCCCGCGCAGGCGCGCCAGCAGTTCTTCGGTGTGGAAGGGTTTGGTCAGGTAGTCGTCGGCCCCGGCGTCGATGCCGGCCACCTTTTCGTGCCAGTTGTCGCGGGCCGTGAGTATCAGCACAGGCATGGTGCGCCCGGCGGCGCGCCAGCGCTTGAGCACCGTGAGGCCGTCCATGTGCGGCAGGCCAAGGTCCAGCACCACGGCGTCAAAGGGCTCGGTGTCGCCCAGCACCCAGGCGTCGCGGCCGTTCACGCTCACGTCCACGGCATAACCGGCGTTTTGCAGGGCCAGGTCCAGCTGGCGGTTCAGGGTGGGTTCGTCTTCAACCAGCAGCACGCGCATGGGGCATTTCTCGTGGTGTGGGGGTGCGAGTTGTCAGCGCTTGCGCTCTTTCACTTCCAGCAGGTCACCGGTTTTGGCGTTGAGTTTGATTTTGACGATCTGCCCGCCGGGTTCCAGCTGCTTGATTTCGTACACCCAGCGCCCGCCATGCTGTTCCAGCTCCACTTCCAGGATGTTCCCACCTGGTCGCAGGGTGTCGAGGCGCTCCATCACGCGCTTGAGCGGCAACACATCGCCGCGCACCATGGCCTGACGGGCCCGTTCGTGGTCGTTGTCATCACTGGCCAGAGCTGTGCCCGGGCCCACCAGACACATGCACAGCAAGGCCATGGCGCAATGTCGAATGTGGGTGGAGGCAGTGGACATGGTGGGGTGTGGCAAACGCAAGGTTGGGGGATTGTGGGCGTGCCTTTCTGAACGCCACCTGAACGCGGGTTTCAGGTGGCGTTCAAGCGCGCAATTCAACACTGGCGGCATTCCTTCAGTTGTTTGACACGGAGCCCCCCATGACCCTCTTTTCTTCATACCCGGCACACGGAGCCGCATCCACCCGGCTGCGGTCAGTGCTGGCCGCCCTGGCCACCACGCTGTGTGTGTCTGCCCCTGTGTGGGCTGCCGACACCACCCCCGCCGAGCAACTCAAGCGCTGGACGGTGGAGGCAGGCGTCCCCGCGTCGGCCGATCGCGGCAAGGTTTTCTTCAATGCCAAGCACGGCGGCGAGTGGAGCTGTGCCTCGTGCCACAACGCACCTCCCACCACCGAGGGCAAACACGCCAACACCGGCAAAGCCATTGCCAAAGCCTTCACCGAGGTGGCCAAGGTGGACAAGTGGTTCCGCCGCAACTGCAAAGACGTGCTCAGCCGCGAATGCACCGCCGCTGAAAAGGCCGACGTGATGGCTTACCTCGTCAACCTCAAATGAAAGGCCTGACCAACATGAATGCCGCGAACCCCATCCGACACACCAGCGCATGGCTGGCAGGCGTTGTGCTGGCTGCTGCAGTGCCGCTGGCAGCCCACGCCGACAGCCGCAACCTGCTGCCCCGCAACGAACTCAAGCTCTACAACCAGGAGTGCGCCGCCTGCCACCTGGCCTACCCGCCCGGGCTGCTGCCCGCCGCATCGTGGCAACGCATGATGGGCTCGCTGGACAAACATTACGGCTCTGACGCCTCGCTGGATGCGGCCAGCGTCAAGCAAATCGGCGGCTGGCTGCAAACCCATGCGGGCACCTACAAACGGGTGCACACCACCGACACCCCGCCTGATGACCGCATCACCCGCAGCGCGTGGTTCGAGCGCAAGCACCGCAAGATCGACAGCCCCCAGGTGTGGAAACACGCCTCCGACAAAGGCAACTACGACGACGACAGCGTGCGCTTTCCCAAAGGGTTGGACGAACGCTTCCGTGCTGCTTTTCTGGATGACTGAAGGGGAATGACATGAATGCTTCGGTTTCTTCCGCCGTGGGCGCTGTGCCCCAAACGCCCGTCAGCACCCCCACCCGCCGCGTGATAGATGCGCCCACCCGCGTGTTCCACTGGCTGTTTGCCCTCAGTTTTTTGGGCGCGTACCTGAGCGCCGACGGCGAGCGCTGGCGCATGCTGCACGTCACGCTGGGCTACACCATGGCCGGGTTGCTGGCGTTTCGCGTGGTGTACGGGCTGGTGGGGCCCCGGCAGGTGCGCTTGTCGGCCCTGTTGTCCAAACTCCGGGGTGGGCCCGATTGGCTGCGCAGCCTGTGGCGCTCACCCACGCCGGGCAATGTCAACTGGCGCCAGGGGCAAAACCTATTCATGGTGCTGGCCGTGGCGGCGCTCATGGTGGCCGTGGTGCCCGTCACGCTGACCGGTTACGCCAGTTTCAACGAATGGGGCGGCAGCCTGTGGGGCATCGACTGGGCCGATGTGCTTGGAGAGCTCCATGAAGCCGCTGGCGAAGCCTTCCTGTGGCTGGTGCTGGCGCACTTGGGTGCCTTGGCCGCGTTCAGCCTGTGGCGGCGCACCAACCTGACCACGCCCATGCTCACCGGCCGCACGCCAGGCCGTGGCCCCGATCTGGTCAAACACAACCACACCTGGCTGGCTGCGCTGGTTGCCCTGGCCGTGGTGGCGTACATCGCCTGCCCTCACCCTCTTGCCACATGTCGTGTGCTGCGGGCGTTGTTCCTTTGGTGATGAGGGAGCACACATCGCTAGCCTGTACAAGCCGCCAATCTCGCGGAATCCACCCAATCGCTGTTTCCTGATACAGCTCCGGTGCCTCGCTGCGGGGTGGGCGGAGTTGGCCGTTGGGCAGCACGCCACGGGTGAACAGGTCGTGCATCAGGCCCGCCTTGATTTGCTGGTGTTTGGCAATCATGGCTTCGGTTTTTTCGATGGCGGTGTCGATGCAAGAAAGAATTGTTGCCAACTTCTTTCGATGCTGGCCGTCAGCAGGTATGCAGAAAACCAAGCTCTCAATGCTAGAGTTTTTTAAGTTGTTGATTGCGCTTCCCGCAAGCGCAAAGTCAACATGCTGTAGATACCGCTCGCTTTGAAATAAATGAAAGACGAACTCTGCCTCATCTCTACTCAGCGGTTTGAAAACTGAGCAGAAAGCACCAACGGTGTGGGCTTGAGGCCGCTCTGTAGAAAAGCGAGCTGCCTTGCCAACCAGGGCTTTACTCCCGTTGGACATACAAACTGCGATATCACCAAGCTCCAAGATTTGGGTAGGGGAGACAAGCCATTCAGGGACAAACTGAACGTCATCAAAAGTCAGACGGGAATTTTGGATGTTGGTTGACCGTAGCAAGGTGACTGATGTTGCAGATGGTTCCGAAAGCAAATTTTCTGGCTGATAAGCAACACCGCGTACACCACGTGCTAACGCACCCAGACGCACTTCTTTCCAAATGCTTTGGTCACTCATACCCCAACTCCACCAAGAACCGCTGCAACTGTGCCGCCGCGGCATCCCGCTCGGCCTCAATCTGCCGCGCCGTCACCGCGTATTTGCGCCACAGGTTTTCTATGTTTCCCACGCAGGCGCGTTGGTCTGCCCGCAGGTAGTGGCGGTAGCTGTCCAGCAGCACGGTGCCCAGCCGTTCGGTGATGACCTGGCGGGCTTCGTTGCTGTCTATCTTGGCGCGGGCCTGGGCCACCAGGGCATCGCGGTTGTGGGTGGTGCTTTTGATCAGCACCTTCAGCGCCTTGGCCTCGTCTTCCAGCTTTTTGTGGCGGGCCAGTTGGGCCTCAATCCCTTCCACTTCGCGTTGCAGGGTGGCGGGATGCCCCAAGGCGGCATCGCGCTTGGCCAGTTTGAGTTGGCCTTTGGCTTCTTTCAGGCTGGCTTTCAGGGCTTTCACTTCGTCGGCGGGCAGCACGCCGCTGCTTACCCCGTCTTGTTCGGTGTCTTCAAACTCGTCTTCGCTGGCGGCGGCAAACAGGGCTTGCAGTTCTGCCAGGCGGGCGTGCTGTTGCTCCAGCTCGGCCAGCACTTGGGGAAACTGGCTTTGCAGAATGTCCTGGTCGGGTATCAGCTCGGCCCCCCAGCCGCTGGCGGCGATGGATTTGAGGTCTGCCGCCAGTTGTTGCATGAAGTTGGCAAATGCGCCGCGCACCTGAAAGCGGTTGAGCAGGGTTTGCCCGGCTGCTGGGTTGGCCAGGGTGCGCTCGATGCTGGCCAGCAGTTGTGACCGCAGGGCGTACACGCTGTTTGCTTTGGCCTCGGGGTTGTTGGTATCGGGGGCCAGGGCTTCCACCAGCGGCAGGTGCTGCTGCCACCAGCTTTGCAGCGTGGCCATGAATTGGGCCTGGGCGTGTTGCACGCCGGGGTGCTGGGCCAATGCCGTGCAGCAGCATGTTCATTTTGCAAATGGACCAGGTGGTGCCCATTTTTTCCTGGCCGTACAGGGCCAGCTCGGATGCGTCGGCGCCGTGTTCGCGCAGGTAGTCGCGGGCCTGAATCAGCATGCCGCCCGACCCCACGGTGGGGTCGTACACGCTCATGCCTTCTTGGGGGTCGCAAATTTCAACGCAGATGCGCACCACCTCGGCGGGGGTGTAGAACTCACCGGCTTTTTTGCCGGCAGAGTCGGCAAAATATTTGATGAGCCATTCGTAGGCGGCACCCAGCAGATCGGGGAATTCAAAGTCGCTGTCTTTGAGCGGGATCTTGTCGAAGTTCTGAATGAAATCGACCAGGGTGTCGTCGTCCAGCGTGGTCTGGCCAATTTTGCGGTTGAAGTTGATGGTGCCTTTCAGCACGTCTTGCAGGGCGTCGGGGTTGTCGTCTTCCAGGGCTTCCAAGGCTTTGTTGAGCGCGGAGCCTACGTTTTCTTTGACGTGCTTCAGTGCGGGGTGCTGGGTGACCACCAGCTTGCCGTCTTTGTCTGGTGTGGCTTCGGCCCAGGGGGTGTTCCAGCGGGCGCGTTTGGGGACGAAGAAGTAGGGGCCTGAGTATTGGTCGGGGTCTTCCAGCAGTTGCAGGGTGTCGGCCTCGGTCAGCCCGTCGGCTTGGGCTTGCTGGCGGATGTCGGCCTGGCGCTGGTCGAACAGGTCGCTGGCGCGCTTCAAAAACAAGATGCCAAAGATGTATTCCTTGTACTCGCTGGCGTCCATGTTGCCGCGCAGCGCGTCGCAGGCGGTCATGAGCAGGCTTTCGAGGCGGGCGAGGGTGAGTTTGGCGGCTGTCATGCGGGTGGGCGTCCGACGGGCGGTCGGTGGGTCTGGGGGTGTTCTCAAGCATGTTACCGCTTGGCCCGGCTTGGCAAACAGCGTTACTCGCAGGCGCATGGCCTGATAACCAAATATGCCTCTACTGCTTTATTTATATGGAAAGTTTGCTATCTATTTAATTATGTAGCTGAAAAGTCAACGCAGATAAGCGCAAGGCCCTGTTTTCTCTTTGAAAACAGGGCCTTGCTACGGCGGGAAGTGTTGTCAGGCGAAGGTGTCAGCCATCAGCGCGCTGAACCAGGTGCCCATGTCGCGGTAGTCGCCACTGCTCCAGCCCACCGACGCAGCCGAAGATGCGGCCACCGCCTGCATGCTGGCGCTGGCCGCGTTGTACTGGAACACGGCGGTCAGCCACGATGCCTGCGTCATGGTGATGGTGGAGTAGCAGGCCGAGCTGGTCACGGGCGCGGGGTCGGGGGTGCCACCGGCCAGCAGGCGGACAATGGCATCTGCACACACCTTGGCCTCCTGGTTGGCAATGTGGCCCGCCTTGGGCTGGGTGGTGGCGCTGCTGTCGCCAATGATGTGCACCTTGCCTGCGCCGGCCACGGTGCTGGCGTAGCTCAATACATCTACCCCTGCAAACCGGCCTTCGGTGACATTGGCCAGGCCGGTTGTGGTGATGAGGCTGCCCGCGCGCTGGCGCGGAATGAGGTTGACCACATCGCCCTTGAACTGGCCTTGGGTGGTGTTCAGCGTCATGGTGGCGGGGTCTACCTGCGTGACTTCGGCATTGGTCACGTATTGAATGACGTTGGCGTGCAGGCCGAAAAACGCCTGGCTGAAGTTGTCCTTCTCGGCGGTGAAGTCGGCGTTGGCATCCAGCACCAGCAGTTTGCTGCCGGGTTTGTTCACTTTCATCCAATCGGCCAGTAGGCAGGCGCGCTCGTACGGGCCGGGCGGGCAGCGGTAGGGCACTTTGGGAATGCTCAAGATGGCCGTGCCGCCGCTGGGCATGGCGGCCAGTTGGCTGGCCAGCAGGCTGGTCTGAGTGCCCGCTTTCCAGGCGTGGGGCATGCGGTCTGAGGTGCCCAGGCCGGGCACCGCGTCAAATTCAATGCCGGGCGCCACCACAATTCGGTCGGCGCTCAGCACCTGGCCCGATGCCAGGGTCACCTTCACGCCGACGGGGTCGATGCCCACCACGTCGCCCAACACCACGTTCACGCCGTAGCGGCTGCGCAGCGCGTCGTAGCCGTACACCAGGCTGCCCAGACTGCGCTGGCCGCTCAGCACCAGGCTGCTCATGATGTGAGATGTGTAGCTGCTCTGGCGCTCCACCAGGGTTACGTCGATGGCGTCGCCCCACAGGCGCAGGTACTTGGCCACGGTGGCCCCGCCCATGCCCCCGCCCACCACGATCACGCGTGATTTGGCCGCTGTGCCGGGTGGCGTGCTGACCACCGGGCTGGTGGGTGCGGTGGGCGTGCCAGTGCTGGTGCCGCTGGTGTCCGTGTCGGTGTCGGTGTCGGTGTCGGTGTCGGTGTCGGTGTCGGTGTCGGTGTCGGTGTCGGTGCTGCCACCGCCGCCGCAGGCGCTGAGCAGACCGGATGAGAGGGCCAAGGTGCTGGCCTGGGCCAAAAAGTGGCGTCGTTGCATGGTGGGCTCCCGGCTCAGCGTTGTGTGGACAGCCACTGCGACAGGGCCTGCAGTTGCGCGTCGGTGTAGCCCAGCGCGTGTTTGGCCATGATGCCGTTGCCCTCTTTGCCGGTCTGAAACTCCTTCAGGTCGCCATAGATGCTGCCGGCCGATTTGCCGGCTAGGCTGTCAAAGCCTGGGCCTTTGCCGTTGGTGCCGTGGCACTGGAAGCAGTTCGATGCCAGCAGTCGGCCATTGGGCACGGTTTGGGCGTGGGCGGCGTTGCTGGCCAATGCGCTGGACAAGGTGCAGGCCACGACGGCAAAAACCGTCAGCCGCTGGCTGACCGGGGTGGGTTGGGTGTTGTGCATGGGGGCAATTTCCTGGGTTCACGGGTGGTCGACAGGCCACCGCTGAACCGATTGAATGCCCCTGGCATGAACGCGGGCTTAACCCAAGCCTTCAGCGTTTGGCCGGTGTTCCCTGGCCCGCAGGCGCAGGCGGCGCACCCGGGCCGCCCCCACGCGCGAACGTCACCACGTGGTCCACCTCGGCGCGGATGCCGATCCACTCGCCCACGGCGTGGTTGTGGTGGCTGGGCACGTGCGTCATGAGTTCTTCACCGCTGGCCAGGCGCAGGGTGTAGAGAAACTCCGAGCCCCTGAACGCTTTGCGCAGAATCTGGGCCTTCACGGGGGCTGCGTCGTCGTGCACGATGTCGTCGGCGCGCAGCAGCACGTCGCACAGGCCGCCCTCGTAGGCGCTGGGCAGGGGGCATTCTTCCACGTCTTGCAGGGCACCCAGCGGGGTTTGCACGCTCACCTCTTGCCCCGTCAGACTGATTCGTGCCGGCGCAAACACCCCATGCCCAATGAACTCCGCCACAAAACGCGTGGCGGGCCGGTGATACAGGGCGTAGGCGTCGTCCCACTGGTGCAAGTGGCCCTGGTGCATCACCCCGATGACGTCGCCAATGGCAAAGGCTTCGAGTTGATCGTGCGTGACGAACAGGGCTGTGGCTCCGGCTGCTTTCAGAATGCCGCGCACTTCGTGGGCCAGGCGCTCGCGCAGGTCCACATCGAGGTTGGAAAACGGCTCGTCCAGCAGCAGCAACCGGGGGCGAGGTGCCAGGGCGCGGGCCAGTGCCACGCGCTGCTGTTGTCCGCCCGACAGTTCGTGGGGGTAACGGTTTTCCAACCCCTGCAGGCCCACCAGCGCCAGCACCTCGGCCACGCGCTGGGCACGTTCCGCTTTGGGCATCTGCGCAATGCCAAAGCCCACGTTGCGGCCCACGTCCAGGTGGGGAAACAGCGCGTAATCTTGGAACACCATGCCGATGCGCCGCTGTTCTGCAGGCGTGTGTGTGCCCACAGCGCTGACGGTCTCGCCGGCCATGACGACGCTCCCGCTGCTGGCCCGCTCAAGCCCGGCCACAGCGCGCAGCAGGGTGGTTTTGCCGCAACCCGATGGGCCTATCAGCACCCCGATGTCTCCCGCTCGCAGGGCCAGGCTGACTCCATCGACCGCAGGGGTGGCCGCGCCGGGGTATTGGATGCACAGTTGGGTGACTCTGAGGAACATGGGGTGATTCTAGGCAGATACGTACAATTCTCATTTACTTTGCTGAAGCCTTACATGCCCCGTTGGTTGCCGCTTTCGATGTTGGGATTGCTGGCCGCGTTGCTCACGCTGCCTGTGGTGGCCGTAGGGCTGTCGTGGTTGCAGTTTGGGCCAGAGTCGGCTCAGGTGCTGGGCGAGATGATCCACACCGTGTTGCCGGGCTATGCAGGTACCTCGCTGGCGCTGTGCTTGGCGGTGGCCTTGGGCGTGACGGTGGTCGGCCTGACATCGGCGTGCTTGGTGACACTGTTCGACTTCCCGGGGCGGCGGTTGCTGGAGTGGGCCCTGATGCTGCCCCTGGCCATGCCTGCCTACGTGGTGGCCTATGCCTACACCGATTTTCTGCAGTTCTCCGGGCCGTTTCAGGGCTGGGTGCGCAGCACGTTCGCACTTCAGGGCCGCGTGTTCCCCGAGGTGCGCAACACGGCCGGAGCTGCGTGGGTGTTCACTTTCTCTCTGTATCCCTATGTGTATTTGTTGGCGCGAACGGCGCTGGGCGAGCGTGCCAGTCATCTGATGGAAGCAGCGCGGTTGCTGGGTGCTCCATTGGGGCGGCGAATCACCGAGGTGGCGCTGCCCCTGGCCCGACCTGCTGTGGCTGCCGGTGTGGCACTTGCGCTGATGGAAACCCTGGCAGATTTTGGTGTGGCCAGCTATTTCGGCATTCAAACCTTCACCGCTGGCATTTACAAAGCCTGGTTGTCAATGGACAACCGCCTGGCTGCCGCCCAGCTCGCCACTGTGCTGCTGGTGCTGGTGGCGCTGCTGCTGAAGTTGGAACATGGTGCCCAGCGCCGCATGCGGTTTGCCAGCACGCGCAGCGATCACGCAGGCTCCGCAGAGTCCAGCCCAGTGCCCTTGGGCGGTGGCCGGGCCGCGCTCGCGCTGGTGCTGTGTGGGTTGCCCATCGCGTTTGGTTTTGTGTTGCCAGTCATTTTCATGCTGCGCCCGTTGGTGGACGGGTGGGGCGAGTTGAACTGGGTGCCGTTTGCCGGCTGGGCCTTCAACAGCCTGTGGCTGGCCACCGTCAGTGCGCTGCTGGCCACCGTTTTGGCTTTGGTGCTGGCGTTTGGGGTGAGGGTTCAATCGGGAGCAACGTGGAGTGGGCGATTCGCGCGCGGTGTTGCCCAACTGGCATCTTTGGGCTACGCGGTGCCCGGCGCCGTGATCGTGGTGGGGCTGCTGTTGCCCTTGGGGTGGCTTCAGTCGGTGGCACCGGAAACCAGCGTGGGCTACTGGATCACCGCCACTGCGCTGGGCATTGTGTGGGCCTATATGGTGCGTTTTGTGGCGGTGGCGTTGCAGTCGGTGCAAAGCGGGTACGCCCGCGTGCCGACCAGCCTGGATGAATCGGCCCGCATGCTGGGCACCACAGGTCTGGGGCTGGCGTGGCGTGTGCATGCGCCGCTGCTGCGCCGCTCGGCTGTCGCCGCCGCCCTGCTGGTGTTTGTGGACGTCATGAAAGAATTGCCCGCCACCCTGGTGCTGCGCCCGTTCAACAGCGACACCCTGGCGGTGATGACCTACCAATTGGCCCGCGACGAGCGCCTGGGTGAGGCCGCGTTGCCTGCACTGGCCTTGGTGCTGGTAGGCCTGTTGCCGGTGGTCATGTTGAGCCGCACCTTGCGCAGCCGCTGAGGCTCGGCGAGTTTTGCGCAAAGTCAACGCGCCACGCGCCGTATTGGTGCAAACTCTGTGCAGAATGCCAGCATAAGTTACCGGGCATTTTTACCGTTTTGGGGCATACATGAAGCAACTGGGCAAAGCATTTCTGAACTCGAGCCTGTGGCGTCCCGCCGCAGCGTTGATGCGCAACCTCCCTTTCCCGGCCAAGATGGCGCTGATCGGGGGTGCCTTTCTGGTTCCAGTGGTTTGGCTGTTGTTTAACTTCATACAGACCGAGCGCATCGCCTTGCGCGCGGTAGACAGCGAGCGCAAAGGCTTGGCGTTCGCCAGCGCCCTGTACCCGGCGCTCGATGCTGCCGGCGCCTGGCGACAGCAAGCCCGCGCAGTGGCCTTGGGTAACGCCAATGCCCCTGTGGACTCGGCTGCACAGGCTTTTGAAGCCAAACTCAAAGTGGTGGAAAAGTTGCACGCCGAACTGGGCGAGCAAATGGGTACCGCTGCCGCCTGGGCTGAGGTCAAACAAAAACGGGCAGCCGTGCCTGACCCTCGCGGTGCCAAACCTGATGTGGTGTACGAGCAGATGACCGGGTTGTCGCGCTCCCTGAGCGACATGATGGCTGTTGTGACCGATAAATCGGGTCTGGCGCTGGACCCGGACATGGGTTCTTACTACCTGATGAGCGCAGTGTTGATGCGGGCACCCACCGTGATTGAAGGTACTGCTGAGCTGCGCGGTTTGGTCGGCGGGGCCATGGCCCAGGGTGGTATGTCGCCCGAGCATTTCGCCCGTGTGGCTCGATTGCATGCTGTGGTCAAGCATGAGCGTGACCTGGCGTACGCCGACAGGGCCAAGGCCAAACAGGCTGAGCCAGAGTTGGCCAAGTCCTTGATGCTGACAGGCAGTGATGCCACCACCGAGTTTTTGAAAGCAGTGGACGGCTTGGTAAAGCCGGGGCAGACCGAGATTGCTGGCGACCGAGCTGCATTCTTGCAACTGGCCAATGTCACGCTGTCTGCCCAGTACGCGCAGGCCGAAGCCAACCTGAAACTGCTCGATGACATGCTGCTTGCCCGCGAAGCGCGGCTGCAGCAGGCGCTGTATGCGGCGCTTGCAGTCACTGGACTGTTTTTCCTGCTGGCCACCTACCTCACGCTGGGGTTTTATGCCGCGCTGTCTTCGGGCATGAAGACCGTTCGCACCGAGTTGCTGTCCATGAGCATGGGCGACATGCGCTCCGACATCCAGGTGGTGGGCAAAGATGAGGTGGCAGGGTTGCTACGCGAGTTGTCTTACATGCAGTCTGGCCTGCGTGACACCATGCGCCAGGTGCGCCACAGCAGCAACGAGGTGGTGAACGCGAGCATTGAAATTGCCACTGGCACACATGACCTGTCAGTCCGCACGGAGTCGGCAGCGGCGGCCCTCGAAGAAAGCTCGGCTGCATTGGAGCAAACCACGTCAACCACGGGTCACACGGTGGACGCAGTGAACCAGGCCACCGAGTTGGCGCGCAGCAATGCAGCCGTTGCCGCCAGGGGTGGCGAGGTGGTGGCCGAGGTGGTGCGTACCATGGAGCGCATCCAGGCATCGTCGGCCAAGATTGGCGAGATCATTGGTGTGATCGATGGCATTGCCTTTCAGACCAACATATTGGCGCTGAATGCAGCGGTGGAAGCCGCCCGCGCAGGGGAAGCGGGGCGAGGATTTGCCGTGGTGGCATCCGAGGTGCGCAGCCTTGCCGGGCGGTCTGCACAGGCAGCTAAAGAGATCAAGACCCTCATCACCACCAGCGTGGAGCAGGTCGGGCACGGCACCCACGTGGTGCGCGGCGCTGGCGAAGCCATGCAGGAAATCGTGCAAACCGCCGACCAGGTGCGTGGACTGATGGATCAAGTGGCCACAGCCGCACGCGAGCAAAACCTGGGCATTTCCCAGATCGGCGTTGCGGTGCAAGAGCTGGACCAGCACACCCAGGCCAATGCCTCGTTGGTGGAGGAGGCCGCTGCCGCGGCCACGGCCCAGCGCGATGCTGCATTGCGCATGGCCGCCATGGTCGATGAATTCCGCCTAGCACCCGGCAAATCCCAACAAATTTCCCAGGTGGAAGGCCTCGATGTAGATGCAATGATTGACGGCCACCGTCAGTGGAAAGTCAAGCTGCGCAACGCCATAGAAGACCACGCCAGCATCGACGTGGCCACCCTGCAGCGCGACGACTGTTGTTCCCTGGGCAAGTGGGTTTACGGCGAAGGCAAACAGCGGTTTGGCGATCGCCCGAACTTCATGCAACTGGTTGAGCGCCACAAAACCTTCCACCGCGTGGCGGGTCAAGTCGGCGAGTTGATCAACCAGAAGGAATACATCCGCGCCGAGGAAGCAGTGGCACCCGGCACACCGTTTGCCACCGCCACGCGGGAAGTGGTTCAAGTCTTGTCAGCTGCCAAACGGATGGGCCTCTGATTCAATAGCATTGATGCCAATACAGTATTGCGCTGGATGGCTAAAAGTTATCAAAATCAACGGATGTCTTCGGTGGCCACTTTTTTGTCGGTGACCACTGGGGTGATGAGGCCGTAGCCCTGGTTTTGCCAGTGCACCAGCTCTGACATGGCCGATGGTGTGACCTCAATGAAGGATTGCATGTCGTCCAGCGTGTAGCCAAAGTCTTTCAGCGCCAGCCCGCACACCTTGAACTTCACGCCCTGGCTGGCGTAGTAGCGCATGCGTTGCACCATATCCTGGTACTTCGCCTCGTTCTTGCGGGCCACGGTCACCAACTCGGTGCCGTGCAGCAGCACGATCACACTCATGTCCTCAGGCAACATGCTGTAAGGCGGCTCGATCAGCGGGTTCACAGAACAACGCAGCGCCCATTTTGTCGGGGTGGTCCAGGTAGACATCCACCAGCGCCTTCGGGTTTTGATAAGGCGTTTGCACAAAGGTGGCTTGGGCATGTGTAGCCGGGGCGGCCATTGCGTTGGCCAAGGCCAGGCATGCCGCCGCCCACAGGTGTCGTGCGGCAGCGCGTTGAGGGTGTGGTGTCACGGTGGCTCCTGTGGCGTGTGAGGTGTGGTGTGGGTGGCAGGGTACCGCAAGCGTGTGCAAGCCCTTCCGCTACAGTTGCCCTTTGTTGTTGATCCGCACCGACCCTTGACCATGAACCAAAAAGCTTTTGCCTTGGCCGCCTTGTTGGCGGCAAGCCTGTGTGCCCATGCGGGCGACTTCGAAGACGGTACCGTGGCCCTGAAGGCCGGCAATGCCGGTGGCGCTCTGAGCCTGTACCACGCCGCTGCAGCCAAGGGCAACGCCCTGGCCCAACATGCGCTGGGGCAGATGTACGAGCAGGGCCAGGGCGCCGTGGCTGACCCAGCCTTGGCCCGCCGCTGGTACCAGCAAGCTGCCGAGCAAGGGCATGGCCCCTCGCAACTGAGGCTCGCTCAACTTCTTGACGAAGGGCAGGGCGTCTTGCGCAGCCGTGGCGATGCCGCGCGTTGGTACCAAAAAGCCGCCGATCAGGGCTTTGCAGACGCCCAACTGCGTCTGGGCGAGTTGTATACCCTGGGCCTGGGGGTGCAGCAAGACGATGTCGTGGCATTGAAGTGGTTCCGTGCCGCTGCTGCTCAGTCCAATGCGCGTGCGCAACAGGCCGTTGGCGACCGCGTTTTGCGCGGCCAAGGCACTGCCGCCAATGCCGCAGAAGCCTTTGCGCTGCACCGTCTTGCAGCCGACCAAGGCCTGCCCGCTGCCCAGCACAGCGTGGGTCTGGCACTGGCTGCAGGCACTGGCACCGCGCGCGATGCTGCGCAAGCAGTCACCTGGTTCCAGAAGGCAGCCCAGCAAGGTTGGGCCCCTGCGCAAGCCAGCCTTGGCCAGGCCTTGGTGGCAGGAACAGGTGTGCCCAAAGATGTGCCCCAGGGCATGCAATGGCTGAACAAAGCCGCCGAGCAAGGCAATGTGGACGCCCAGTTCGCATTGGGCTCGCTGTATGCGCAAGGCAAGGAGGTACCGACGGACCTGGCTCAGTCATTGGCTTGGACCCGCAAAGCCGCCGAACAGCGCCACCCGCCAGCACAGCACCTCATGGGCCAGGTGTATGAGCGGGGGTTGGGCGTGCCTGCGGACAGTGCCCGGGCCAACGACTGGTATCAGAAGGCTGCAGACCAAGGCTACGCACCGGCACAGGCTGCCATGGGCCGGCGCCTGTCAGTGGTGCCCGCCGACCGCACGGCAGACCATGCCGAAGCCCTCAAATGGAACCGGCTTGCCGCTGCACAGGGCGATGCCGACGGGCTCAATCAATTGGGGCTGGCCTACCTGAAGGGTCATGGGGTGCCAGTCGATTCAGCCCAGGCGTTGAAGGCGTTCAGGGCGGCAGCCGAACAAGGGCATGCGGATGCGTTGTTCAACCTGGGTGGCCTATATGACGCAGGTCAGGCGCTGGCGCAGGACCACGCCCAGGCTGTGCATTACTACCGTGTGGCTGCCGTGCAAAGCCATGTGCTGGCGCAATTGACGTTGGCCGACCGTTACGACCGTGGCCGCGGCGTGAAGCAAAACGACGTCAAGGCCCACCTCTGGTACAACGTGGCTGCCGCATCCGGCAACGCCCGCGCCGCCAAGTACCGCGACTACGCTGCCAAGCGCATGAACTTCGACCAGCTTGCCCAGGCGCAGCAACAGGCCACTGCCTGCCAGCAATCGGGTTTCAAGGGCTGCGACTGAACCGTGCCAGCGCGGCAAAGCCAGTAACAAAAAACCCCGCCTCGCGGGTTGAACGCAGGCGGGGTTTGGTACATGTGGGTGGTACCACCAACAGGAATCGAATTACGCTTAATGTGCGTTGATTTGATTGATATTTTTCATCTTCATTTTTCATAAGACCAACAATAAAACCAACAAAAAGAAGAGTGACCTTATGTGTTGCGCGTTTGCATCAGTCTCGACCGAGTCCTGCAAACCTGATTCAGTTCAAACAGATCACTGTTTCCACTCGGCTGGAGAGCGCGATCATGACGCGCTGTTGAAACACCCGCTATGCATCAGTGTTGAGCTTGTAGCTTGCACAACAGGTCGGAAGCCATGTGATTGGTTGCACGTGGTTGGCATAGAGCTGAGACAGACCAAGCACTGTTCACATGTGCTCAGTGATAGGTGCATGTGTGTGTTGTGTAGGTCAACACAATCACCAGCCACAAACAACCAGCAGACACCTGACCAAGCTGTGGTTGACGCTCCTTGGTGAACACTGAAGATGAACCAACAAAAAAATACTCAGCTCAAGTGTGGGGGGGGGGTGGGGTCACCATGCATTGATGACTTCATGCATAGAGCTGTCAGACCTAACTGAGAAAAATTTCAGAATCCGAGTGACGCATGGAAAAAGTTGGCATCAGCTTATCGGCTGGGTATCGCCAGATTTGTAAAAAAGTTCAACTTGCAATTTCGCATTGTGAAAAAGTTGAACCAAGAAGACAAAAAAGTTGGCTACTGCGATACGTCAAAACATGCCACTGGGTTCCACAGAACATTGAAATTCAGCGCCTTGGAAAACGGTTTTGTGAGCAAGGCTATCGGCTGGGTATTAGTGTGAAAAGCACAAATTTTTGATGCTGCTGGCTGTGTGTGGTGACCAGTGTGAACCCGGGTTGGGTTCAGTCGCAATAGCAAAGCTGAACTGATCACCTAGGGCGTTACTTGACGTAGGTCAATTTCCAGGGGGGGCTCCCCCATTTGGGGGATGGTGTCAGTCTCAGCTATCGATTACCGTGAGCAAGACTAGCTGGCAAGTAAGGCTCGGTTCGTTGGAGCTAGAGTATGCAAGCGCCCTAAGTCACGTTGCCGCGCAGAGAACTTCAACACATCTTTAGTTACCAAATGACCACCGTCACAAAACAAGATTTCCGTCGGACTAGTTGGCTGGCTGCCTACGTTGCAACCGCAACATTGATTACTGGTTGTGCAGTGCAAGCACCGCCCGTTGCTGTCAAGGAAGCATCGCCACCAACCGCTGCACAAAAGACAGCACAGCAAGCCGTCTCACTCACCTCTCCCGCCAAACCCATTCTCAAGCGTAAGGTCGCACTGGGCCGCATCACAAACGAAACGTCTCACGGCCGGTCGCTGTTAAGGGACTCCGCAGGTGATCCACTTGGTAAGCAGGTTACAGACCTCTTGAGCAAGTCGCTCACCGAGTCGGGAGCCTACATCGTGCTTGAACGGGCGGATATCTCTCGACTCAAGGATGAGAGTGAACTGACAGGTGCCAAGTTGAACCTAGTTGGCGTTGATGCACTGATTGTTGGCTCATTAACTGAATTTGGGCGCAAGACCGTAGGACAAAGTGGGTTTGTATCGGCAAGCAAGAAACAGGTGGCCTTCGCCAAGGTGGATCTACGCGTGGTAGACGTGTCAACTGGCCTTGTTTTGTTCGCTACGTCAGGTGCTGGAGAAACATCAACAGAGTCAGCCTCAACTTTCGGCTTCGGGTCCCAAGCGGCCTATGACGGAACCCTGAATGATTCGGCTATTCGACAGGCGGTGTCAGAAGCGGTTAATCGTTTGTCTAGCGAAATGGCTAGCCGACCCTGGCAAACTTTCTTTTTGTCGATCGACAAGGGGCGGTATTTCGTAGCTGGTGGTAAATCGCAGGGACTAAAACCCGGCATGATTTTTTCAGTACAAACATTGGGTGAAAAAATTAAATCCCCTCAAACGGGTTTTGAAATCACCTTGCCAGGACGCGAGGTAGCACAGATCCGAATCGATTCAAATTTTGGAGATGCAGAGGTAAATGAGGGGTCAGTCTGCAGTATTGTCAATGGCACGCTTGATGGCTTCAAGGCCGAACAACTGGTAATTCGAGCAAAGGATGCATCATGAACAAGAGTACTTCCGTGGCTGTGGCTTGGTTGACGGCGTGTGTACTGGTGACGGTAACTGGTTGCGTTCAGTACCCTACAGAAAGACAAAGCGTTGTTGATTTGCGACCACAGATTTCCTTTAGATTTGATGTCGCCGATGCTCGCTTGAATGAGGCCCGGGTGGTGGTAAATGGTTTGGATTCAGGTCGCTTAGGTGATTTTGTTGATGGCAAAGGTGCAATGCGGGTCTTGCCAGGCACACATACAGTGCAAATCATTAGTGGAAATGAAGTCTTGTTTACTGAGCGGGCTTACCTTGGAGATGGGGTTGTGCGCCCTTTTAACGTGAAATGAAAAATAAACTACAGCCTAAAATTGTTCTGTTGGTTTTGTCAGGCTTGTTTCTGACGGGATGTGCAACTACCAGTAGCTTGTATCAATGGGGTGGTTACGATGCGATGCTTTACCAGTCCTACAAAAATCCGGAAAAAGTAGCGGAACTCCGCAAAGGACTTGAACTGCATATCGAGAAAATGGAAACAACCAATCAAAAACTTGCACCAGGTTTATACGCTGAGCTCGGCACTTTATACCTCCAAGGTGGTGAGGAAGCGAAAGCCGTGGAAATGTATACAAAAGAACGCAACAATTGGCCAGAAAGTCAAGGATTGATGGATACCTTGATTACTAATATAACTAAACGCGTTAAAGGCAAGGCCGGGGGGAAATCATGAAGTATCTCAATTTGGTTCTTTTTGTTTTTGTTGTATTTTTGACTGGTTGTGCAAGCCCTCCACCTAAAAAAAATTTGGACGCCTTTGTTGCTGCGGCACCGAAGTCAATTTTGGTTGTGCCGGTTGTAAACAAGTCCTTGGATGTAGATGCGCCAAATTATGTGCTATCAACACTTACGGTGCCACTTGCTGAGAAAGGATTCTATGTATTCCCGGTAAATACAGCTAAGTTTGTGCTTGAGCAAGAAGGCTTTTATGAGGGTGAGCGTATTCACCAACAACCTCCAGAAACATTAGCCCAACTCTTTGGTGCAGATGCGGTTTTGTATGTCACTATCAAGCGATGGGATGCGCAGTACATCGTAGTTTCAACCACAGTCACTGTTGAATTTGAGTACCGAATTGTTGCCAAAGATGGGACTGAGATATGGAGTGCGACTCAAGGTTTGAAATATTCTCCGCAAAGCAATAATAGTTCGGGAAACCCGATGGCTGATTTGATTATATTGGCAATTAATGCGGCAGTCACTCGTGCTGCGCCTAACTATTTGCCCTTGACGCAGCAGGCTAATCAAATGGTTTTTGTTTTGGGACCAAATGCAATCCCAAATGGACCGTATCAAAAAACTAAGTGATAGGCACGCGGGCGGTTGATTGGTTTATTGTTTCAGGTAAGCGTGCGCGGTTCTGAGGGAGCCCCCTTGGGGGGCGGACGGGCAGACCGCGCGTGCGATGCTTGCGAAGCAAGCAAGCACCAAGGGTGGGCGGGGGCCAACACCAATGACACGGCGAAGCCGCTGACTGAAAGCACTGCGCAAAGCGCCTGAATGAAGCCACCATGCAGGCACACCCACAGGGCGACAGGTGGCGGCGCGTAGGGCGCGTAGCGACCGGGGAGCGCCGACAACTGGCGACCGCTGCCAGCGTAGGCAACTTTGCATAACGCCTGCTGCGTAAACCCGACAGGGCGCGCCAGCGGTGCATGACCACCAAAGGAGCTTGGCGACTGACTGGCATGCACTTTATGCAGTGTGGCGTTATGTAAAAGCGCAGCGTGTTGCCGTAGCGTGCGATGACCACAACGGTTCATCTGGAATGCCCGTCACGAAGCGGAAGCGAGCCGAAGTTGCCACCAGGGAGCTTAGCGAGCATGCAGCAACTTTACGAAGTAACTGACTGTCTTAACTTGAAGACTGGCACTGGCTGTACCCAGTCTATGCCACTGACCTTCCCAGGATAAGTCGATCTAGCTGCAGGAGGCGACATGGCCATTTTTAACAAGGACAGGACCACTAAAAGCTACATGTTCATGCAGCAGTATTCAACACAGGCAATGGCTTAACAAGGACATCCAAGGCCGACTTTTCATTTGGGTGAATGGCCTTCTGGGTAGCCACTATGGCGCGGCATGCATCGGCGACTTTTTCGGCTACTTCAGGTCTTTCGCGCCGCAGTTTGTTGTAAGTGCGAGTGAAGGTGTTGATCGTCACCACATCCACCTGCTGCAGCATATCTTTAACAAGGGCGACACTGATACGAGGGTCTTGTGTGATCTCTGTGCAATACCGCGTAATCACCTCTAGCTCTGCTACTCTCACAGCACCATCTGCTTTCGCCATGTAGAGCATGAGCTTCAACACTTCATTGTGTTCAGTGAAGAGTTTATCCATCACAGGTTCCGGTGAGGCAGCCCACTCATCATTTAAGTGCTTTTGTAGGTAGGGGATTATCTCACCGGTCTCCGAGTCAATCACTTGGTACATTCGGTCAAATCGGAAGGTGCGGGTGGCATTGCGTAAACGGCATCGCCCGATAACCAATCCGTCGGTGCCCTGGGGTTCATATGCCCTTATTTCAACCACCCTCTTTGTCATGGTGCCGTTGGCATCGCGGTACTCGAATTGGACGGTTTTGTGGATGCTGCGCTGCACAGCCACATCAAAAAATGTGCCCTCCCATGCGTCCTGATCAATGGCCTTGCCAAGTGATTCGTCTGAGATTTTGTTCGGACTAACGGTTGGCGTAATCGGTGGCGAAGTCTTACCATGGGCAAGCACCTTGCCAAGTAAGTTACCCAACCAGTAAGTAATCTTTTTTAGGGACATAACAATATCATTTCATATGACAGCAATGAACAATGGCCTTTTTGTGATCAGTATGGCATGGGCAGGGCAGCATGCCGTGCCCACTGACTGAACCAACAAAAACAACGAACAGCGTTAAGCGGTGATGTGTGGTTGTCACCAAGCACAGCGACTGGCGACTGCACATGTCCGCGATGGTGGAGGTTGCCAAGCGACAGCTTTGTGCTGCCTGGCTATGGCAGTAACTGCCGTAGCCACTGATATGACCTACAGACTTATGTGATAGTGAGCGGTGATGTTGAGTGCGCTGCCACCAGTCCGAAGCGCCGTTCTGTTGGCAGCGTGCTCGGCATGACCGCGATGGTGGATTACGCCGACATGCTTCGCACTCAGTTTTTTTCTGGTGGTTCTGCGAATCGTGCGAAATGTGCGAATTGTGCGAAGTCTGCAAGTCATGCGAACGGTGACACTGGCTGGGTGGGCTCCGGTGCTTCTTTGCTGACGAGTCTGCGAACAGTGCGAATCGTGCGAATTGAGCGAAATGTGGTTTGTCAGGGTTTTGGACACGCTCCGACACTTCGTACAGTTCGCACACTTCGCAGGGTTCGCACGTCAAACGGTAACAACAGCAGCCGGAGCAGAGTTCGCACAGTTCGCAGAAATAGCAGGATTCGCAGGGTTCGCAGATGCTGCTGGGTTCGCCATGCCGACTGCGGCAGCGGGGGGTGTGCACAGGCTGTAAACGGTAGAGGGTGAGCCTCCTTTTCCGTTGGGTCGCGGAACTTTCGACACGGTAACAATGGGTGGGCTGGCCAATATCAGTTCGTCTAGTGCCTTGTCGAGTGGTGCCTTTTTTATGTGGTTGCCAAAACAGTTTTTGATCAACTCCGTACGGTCGGCCTGGCCGTGCGTAGTCAAGTACGTGATGATTTTTTGTGCGTTGGTGGTGGTGGCAGCCACTTCAGCTTCATCCTCAGCGCTTTGGAAGATGAACTTGACGGAATCGACCCAGTACCTTACCCAGGCCATAGCGGCATTGAGGTGTGCCTCGGCAATGATGGTTGTTTGATCGGTGAGGGCAAATAGCATGGCCAGACGCATCAGCATGGGGGCACGTCGGTCTAGCAAGCTGGTGATGCGGTCACCGGCTGAGCGATCACGCAGTTCACCACGGTAGAGGCTTTCATACAGCAATTTGGCACCAGGTGAATACTCCATACACAACACATCATTGATGCCGTGCTGACCAGCACCCGCAAAACGCAGGACTTGTGCTACACGGTCTACCAGGTCGGCCACCACGTGGTCAGGTGTGGGTGGTGGGAACGGGACGACTTTGTCACCCTCGGCCCAAAAGAAAATGATCCTGTTGGCAAAGCCATTGGTTAGTTCGCGCTTGTGTATCAGCGCCACCAGTTCACTGGGTGTGACATCTCCCATGATGGAGATGTGCGGATCAGTAGCCCCAACCGGACAGTTTTTGACGGCGGGTTTGATGGTGGTGCCATCCCATGCATCCCGCATGGCACCACTCAAGGTGTTGCCGTCTCGCTTGGTTTGATGCAGGACGTTTGAAAACTCGGATTCGACCACCAGCAGACGTTTGTCCACAACGGCTGGATAGGCCATTTTGGCGTCTTTGTAGCCATCGTGGATCAGCAAAACCAAACCTTCGCGGGAGGAAAGTCCACCACTGTGGACTTGTGGCGCAAGCGCTTCATCTATGGCTTTTAGATGCTTGTGGATGCGGTACATGAGTTTTTTGGCAGTGCCTTTTCTTCCCAGGCTGGAGCGCCCCACATGAACCAAAAAAAGACGGGGGTGGTTGCGGTCGTCGCCAATGGAAAAGAACGGCCCACGGCCCATTGCAGCACTCAAGTAGGCGATGGCTGAAGCGGCTACAGCGTAGGGGTTGGCTTCGGTGTCTTTGCTGCCCTCGCGGGCGATGTCGCCTATCAGTCCATACAAGCAGGCGGGATCAGCGATGGGGGCGTTGCGGTGGCTGTCGTCATTGGTAGCCGCTGCCGGGGTGGCTGGCACTGAACCAATGGGGATGGCAGGCGTTGGCGGGATGAGCGCATCAATGCAACGTTTGACGGCATCCGGCCCAAGCAGTTGGTGCAGGTCGTTGAAGTTGGTGAGGTCGCTTTCGTTGTTGGTTCCAAAATCAGGCACAGCCACCGGACAGCCGACAACCTGTGCAGCAGTGTTTGCAGCGGTCAAGCTGGGTTGGCCGGGAGTTTGGTTGTCGTTGTCAGCGGCGATGATGATGGGCACATCTGGATGCTGCGCTTTCAGTGCCAACGCCACAGCTTCCAGGTTGTCAGCATGGAAAGCGATGGCGACTGCATAGCCGGTTGCTTCATGCAGGCTGGCACCGGTTGCATAGCCTTCACAGATGAGCAATGCGTCTGGAGTGCCATCTATGAGATGACAGCACCCGTTGACTTTGCCGTCAGGAAAAAATTGCTTTTCTCCAGCTGGTGCAATGGCTTGTAGGTTTTGCAGATTGCCATCCAGGTCGCGCATGGGAACCAGGATGCTGCCATCAGCCTGTCGGATGCCGTAGGGCTTGACACCCTTGGCGTCCAGGTAAGCGTGACTGGTGCAAGGGGACGCAGAAGCAAAGTAGCTTTCAGCGGTCATTGCTGCCGTTGCTTCTTCTTGTTGGTTCGGAGTGTGGGCAACTGTTACCGATCTGGTAATGGCCGGTGTGGTGTCGGCTGTGTGGAGAGTTGTGGTTGGATTGGTCATGATCAGACCCCCATATCCAGGCGGTAGCTGGCATTACCTTTTCGACGATTGCCCTTTGCTTTGGTGACCTTTTCATAAATGGTTTTGATACGGATGCGCTTTTTCTTTTTCAAGTAGTGGATTTGTTGTGCTGGGTGTTGGTAGCCCATGCTCTTTAAATCTTCCGTGCTCAAGTAATGATGCACGTTCTGCTGCAAGGTCAGGAAAAATGCTTCCCAGATATATAGTGCTTGGGGTGATGGGTATTGCGGATTCATTTTGCTTAACCTTTCACTTTCAGCTTGGCATCAAGTATTCTTTGGACGGTCGGCGCCGTTGAAATCAATGTGTCAGTCCAATGAAGGGGTTTTCTTGGAGCAGAAAAGATGATGGGTTTTGTGGTGGCTGGCTGGAGTGCCCGTTCAATGTGAACGGTGACTTTTTGGGCAGCAGTGGCCTTGGGCGTGGTTTTGGTGGTCATGGTGTGTGATCCTTACGCCATGGCCTGAGCAGCCATCCACGCACGTACCTGACCGACCTGCCACGCTGTCACACGGGCACTCAATTTGGTGGGTTTGGGGAAGGTGCCTGCTGCCACTTTGCGCCAGAGGGTGGGGGCGGAAAACGGCAGTGGGGCTGGATATTCCGGACGCTTTGGGCTAGGTACCAAGTGCGCTTCGCGAACGAATGCGCTGTCAGGTAACGCGTCGAATACCGATGGATGGATGGGTGGTTTAACCGCCGAGATGCTTGATGCGATTGGCGTTTTAGGTGACGAGGGTTTCATGATCACTCCATGCAATCCTTTCAGAGTGCAGGAGCTACGTTGTGTAACCCCTCAAATCACTTTGATTCCGGCTGCAATGGAGTGCACTGTCCCAAAATGGCTTGGAAAGCAGGGGCAACTGCCTAAATCAAATAGGCAACTGCCTGTGAAGCCGTTATTTCATGCGGGCAGCCAGCGCATCAGGGATTTTCTGAAGGTAGCCTTCGATGGTGGTTTCACCAATAGACACACCCATCAATGCCGCCGTGCTTTGGATCAATCCGGCAGTCTTTGACGCTTTGGTGTAGTCGTAACCTACGTCTTTGCACAGCGCTGCAATGATGACCAGCACTGTGTTGATTTCCTTGGTGGAAAGCGGTTTTTCAATTGACTGTATGTCTGCAAACTGTTTGGCCCAAGCATTGAAGCTGTCTCGTTCGATCAGCAAAAGATGGTTGGCGGCAAGGATGTAAATGTCGTCTTGGAATGGCTTTCCGTCGCTGCGTTTGAACTTGATCTGACCGCTAGTTATGGAAGCCAAAATGGCAGACTTTTTCGCGTCTCGGCAATGAGCCGCATTGAAGCCACTCTGCTCACACCAGTAGGTGATAACGAGGTCGAGTGGTAGGTAGTCTGCGTGTTGCCAGTAGTCGTTGCAGTTCGTCATCTGTGTGTCCTTGATGGATTTTTTGATCAGTGCTGTGTGGAGTGAATGCCGCTTGTTTCGTTGGTCGCATGCAATGCTCGCATTACGCATTTGAAACTGGAGCGGGGACGGTGAGGTAGTTTGCCCAATCAGTCATCAGCATTCTGCGTCGCTCCATGAGGTCGCCACGTCGATAGGCTGCTTCGGCAGCGTTGGTGGTGGTGTGTGCCAGTTCAAGCAAGTCTGGATTCACGCAGCACCTCGCAGCGGGATAACGTCAGCACCAAGACGTAGCTTGTCGAGGTAGTCAGCCCAACACTGCATCATGTCGCGCCGTGCTGGCAGGTGTGCTGTGCGGTTGTAGGCCCGTCCGTTGGGGTCTTTCACGGTGTGGGCAAGCTGGTGCTCTATGTGGTCAACCCGTATTTCCAGCACCTCGTCCATGAGGGTGCGGGCGGTCGCTCTGAATCCGTGGCCCGTGTGTACGTCGCTCGCGTAGCCCATGCCTCGCAATGCGCCGTTAATGGTGTTTTCGCTCATGGGGCGCTGGCCGGTGCGAATGCTGGGGAATACATACTTGCCGCCCCCTGTCAGGGTTTGAATGCTCTTCAGCACCTCTACGGCCTGTTTGCACAGGGGCACGATGTGGTCATTCTTCATCTTCATCTTACTGCCCGGTATGCGCCATTCAGCACCGTCAAGGTCGATTTCTGTCCATTCAGCGGTGCGCAGTTCACCGGGCCTGACAAACACCATTGGGGCCACCCGAGTTCGACAGCAAATCGCTATTTTTCGCGGAATTTGCGGGTCAGTGCGTTAAGAATCAACAACTTAGGCGGGTTGTTTTGATTT
>JAIFMP010000126.1 GCA_020048405.1 Hydrogenophaga sp. | reverse complement strand
GCGCGACAGCCGCCGACAGCCCCAAGACAACGGCCGCCAACAGCCAGCGAACAGGCCAGGGAAGGCCACTGCGAATGGCCATGCGCGGTGAACTGATGGTCAACCGCCGTCGCCACAAACGCCAACCCAAACGCATGTCTTACCCCCCAGTGACAGCGATGCACGCCAAAAGAAAAAACCGCCCGAAGACAGACGTCTCGCGGGCGGTTGTCGGCAGCAAGGCCAGCGAGTTAACGCTTGCTGAACTGCTTGCGGCGGCGTGCAGAACGCAGACCAACCTTTTTACGTTCGACTTCGCGGGCATCGCGTGTCACGAAACCGGCTAGCGTTGCGTCGTAGTCGATCAGGGCGCGGGTGATGCCGTGGCGCACAGCGCCGGCTTGGCCGGACTCACCGCCACCGTGTACGTTGACCTGGATGTCGAAGCTTTCGACATGGTTGGTCAGGAACAGGGGTTGACGGGAAATCATGATGGAGGTTTCGCGGCCGAAATACGCCTGAATGTCTTTGCCATTCACGGTGATTTTGCCGGTGCCTTTTTTCAGAAACACGCGGGCGACGCTGGATTTGCGACGGCCGGTGCCATTGTTCCATTCACCAATCATCAGACTGCTCCTGTCATGGCCAGAACTTTGGGCTGCTGCGCGGTGTGGGGGTGCTCAGCACCGCCGTAAACCTTGAGCTTCTTGATCATGGCGTAGCCCAAGGGACCCTTGGGCAGCATGCCTTTGACGGCTTTTTCCAGGGCACGGCCAGGGTGTTTGGCTTGCATGTCGCGGAAGTTGGTGCCGTAGATGCCACCGGGGAAGCCGGAGTGGCGGTAGTACACCTTGTCGAGGGCTTTGGTACCCGTGACGCGGAGCTTGGCGGCGTTGATGACGACGATGTAATCGCCGGTATCGACGTGAGGCGTGTAAATGGCTTTGTGTTTACCGCGCAGACGGAGGGCAACTTCGCTGGCTACCCGGCCGAGCACCAAATCGGTGGCGTCAACAACAAACCACTCGTGCACCACGTCAGCGGGTTTTGCGCTGAAAGTTTTCATGGGTCAATTTTCGAGTGAAGAACGAACTCTTTTCCACGGTCGGTGTTTCTCTGATGGAAACCTCTTAGGTGGGGTGTTGGCTGCCGGTTGTGGAACGGTTGTTCTGCCGGTGGCCGTTTTTGCCGCGGAGTTCTTGAAATCGCTGCAAAGCCAAAGATTATACAAAGCCCGCACGGGTTTGTGGCAAAAACCTGGCGGGCAGGTACCATGGGGGCCTATGTTCAGTTATCGACACGCCTTTCACGCGGGCAACCATGCCGATGTGCTCAAACACGCCACCCTGGTGTGTTTGTTGCGCTACCTCACCCAAAAAGAGACCGGTTTGTCCGTGATCGATACCCATGCAGGCGCTGGCCTGTATCGGCTCGACGGTGACCAGGCCCACACCAGTGGCGAGGCAGAAGAGGGCATTTTCAAGCTGCTGGGCGGCACCAACCTCAAAACGGGCAGCAAAGGCGCGCTGATCGACGACTACCTGGCCGTGTTGCGCGAGTTCAACCCGCCGCCCAAAACCGCCAGTCCGATGCACAAACTGCGCAACTACCCCGGCTCACCACTGATCGCCGAAAAACTGTTGCGCCCGCAAGACCGGCTCAATTTGTTCGAAGTGCACCCCACCGACCAGCGACTGCTGCGCGGCTTGGTGGCTCAGCGCGACCGGCACCAGATCATCCGTTTGAAAATGGACGACGGGTTTGCGGGCGTCAAACCCCTGGTGCCGCCACCCAGCCGCCGGGGCTTGCTGGTGTGCGACCCCAGCTATGAAATCAAAAGCGACTACGGCAAGGTGGTTGACATGCTGGGCCTGGCGCTGACGCGTTTTGCCACCGGCTGTGCGCTGATCTGGCACCCCATCGTGGCCCGGCCCGAAGCACACGACCTGCCGCGCAAGCTGAAGAACACCGCCGCCCGGGCGGGCAAACCTTGGCTGTATGCCAGTCTGAGCGTGAAGTCCGGCCAAAGCAATGCACGCGGTGTGCCCGTGGGCCTGTCTGGGAGCGGTGTGTTTGTGGTGAACCCACCGTTTGTGCTAGCCCCCGCGCTGAAAGAGGCCTTGCCGCTGATGGTCAACGCCATGGCACAGGACGAACACGCGGGGTTTGTGCTCGAAACCGGTCAGTGACCTTCGGGGGCACGAGGCTTTCAATGCCTCTGGCGCCTCTAACAGGCATAGCATCGAAACCTTACCCATAAAGTGGTAGCGGCATATTTGACTCATAAAACACATGTTCCCCATGCAAGCACATGGCGGAGTGAACTGGCGGCATCCCTGACCCTGGGCGCCCCCCTGGTGCTGGCCAACCTGGCGCAGGCAGCCCTCACCACCACCGATGTGATGCTGATGGGGCGTTTGGGGCCTGATGCCCTGGCAGCAGGGGCACTGGCTCAGGCGCTCTATCACGCGTTCATGATTTTCGGGATGGGCCTGGTTTCGGCGACGCTCCCATTGGTGTCCACCGCGCTGGGCCGCCGCAAACGCCCTTTGCGCGACGTGCGCCAGACGGTGCACCACGGGTTGTGGGCAGCGGCACTGGTGTGCCTGCCCGCGTGGCTGCTGATGTGGCAGGCAGAGGCCATTTTGCTGGCCATGGGCCAGCGCCCCGAAACCGCCGCAGATGCCACACGTTTCATGCACACCCTGCAGTGGGCGCTGCTGCCTTACCTGGGGTACCTGGTGTTGCGCTCGGTGGTGGCCAACCTCGGGCTGCAACGCTGGACGCTGCTGGTGACCGCGCTGGCCATTGGCGTGAACGCGGTTTTGGCCTGGGCGCTGATGTTCGGCCGACTGGGCCTGCCCGGGCTGGGCTTGCCCGGTGCCGGCGTGGCCACAACGCTGTCAAGCCTGTTCATGTTCGGCGGGCTGGCGGCGGTGGTGACGCTGCACCCTGCCCTGCGCCCCTACCACCTGTTGCGCCACGGCTGGCGGCTGGAACCCACCCGGCTGGCGGCAGTGTGGCGGTTGGGCTGGCCGATTGCGCTCACATTCACGTTTGAGACCACAATTTTTTACGCCGCCGTGATGATGATGGGCCGCATTGGCCCGGCCGAACTGGCAGCACACGCGGTGGCCATACAGATTGCGTCGCTCAGTTTCATGGTGCCGCTGAGCTTCGGTCAAGTGGCCACCATCCGAGTGGCACGCGCCTTGGGCGCAGGTCAGACGGAAGCGATGCGGCGCGCGGGCTGGAGCGCTTTTGCTCTGGGGGTGGGGTTCATGGCAGCCATGTCGCTCGTCATGTGGCTGTCGCCACAGCCACTGGTGCGCGCATTCATGGACACGGACTTGCCCGCCAATGCTGCCGTGCTGGCCCTGACGGTGCATTTTCTGGCGCTGGCTGCACTGTTCCAGGTGGTGGACGGTGCCCAGGCTGTGGCTGCCGGAATGCTGCGCGGCCTGCACGACACACGGGTGCCCATGCTGCTGGCCGCCTTGGGCTACTGGGGCCTGGGCATTCCGCTCAGCGCCTGGTTTGCCTTCGGCCTGGGGTGGGGTGGCACTGGCGTGTGGCTGGGCCTGCTGACCGGGCTGGGCAGCACGGCGGCGCTGCTCACCGTGCGCTGGTGGCAGCTGTCACACCCACTCAGACCTCACCGCCAAAGCGCTTGATCAGGTTGTCCACGTACTTTTCAACGAGCTTCTCGAACTCGCCCTCCACCACCGGCGAAACCACCATTTTCATGAGGCCGGGCAGCGGCACAGTGACCTGCGCCTGAATGGCCAGCGTGACGGCCGCGTGTCCCTTTTTGTCTTTGATGGTCCAGCTGCCGCCAACCTGTGAGTTGCCCACGCCCTTCACCGGTGTCCACACCACCGTGCCTTTGGCACGGTTGGACACATACTTGGACGCATACACCGTCTGGATGTTGACCTGCGCCGTGCCCACCTTCTCCATCTCCCACTGGTACACGCCGTCACCCAAATCGGTGAGCTTGTCCACCTTGGGGAAATGGCTCACCGACGTGGGCACATCGGACAACACGTCAAACACGTCGCTGGCCGAGGCCTTGACTGCAAATTCGTAACCCAGATCAATGTCAACGGTGATGGCCATGGTCTAAATGAGTGTGTGTGGTTGAACGGTCGCGCAGCCGGAACCGACAGCGCTCGCGGCATTATTGATGCCTCAGGCCAAGGACAGTAGGGGGCAGTCCCTACCCTGTGGCATCACGCTCGTGGAGCCGCAGGGCTCAACAGTTCGTCCAGGCTGCCCGACGGCGGCTCGAATCTCCGGTTGCGGAACATCAGCCGGGTGGGACCTGGCAACACCGCCGCAGGGACCGGGTGGCGCGCATCGCCGGGGTAGCAGATCACGCGCATGCCGTCTTCATCAAACGGCTCGGGCTCGATCACCGGGGGCACCCTTGTGGCCGCTTGCTCCATGGCGCGAGCCACCGAGCCCAGGCTGTGCAGGTGCACCAGGCTCATGATCTGCGGAGGAGCCATGGCAAATTCATGCGCCCAGTAGCGGGTCAGAGCATCGCGCGGCGTCATCCACTCGCTGTGCGTGGTTTCATGATCGTCGTGGACGGCGCTTTGCTGCTCCGGCATCGCGGCCAGAAAAAACCGCGTGTCAAAGCGTTTGTTCATCAGGCTGGCCTGCCGCGGCGTGACCCAGCGCGACCACGGCAGCAGCTTCTGCGCTTCCAGCTGTACGCCGCACTCCTCGAACGCCTCGCGGGCAGCGGCCACATACAGGCTGGCGGCGGCCTCTGCCGTCAGTCCGCCTTCGCCCAGCTTTTCAAGCCACGCAGGGTGATGGGGCAACAGGTGCGGGGCGCGGGCGGCCTGGGCATCTGCCTCATCGACCTTGCCCCCCGGGAACACATAGGCCCCACCCAACACGTCGGACTGCTGGGCGCGGCGCATCAGAAACACCTCCAGCCCGGCAGTGCCGTCGCGCAGCAACACCACGCTGGCGGCATCGCGCGGCGGCGTGGTGACGATGTGGGACGTGATTTCCACAGCGCAGCGAGGGCGTCAGACCGCCGCCAGCGCCTGGTCGAGGTCGGCCAGCAGGTCGTCGATGTGCTCGATGCCAATGGACAAGCGAACCATCTCGGCCTTCACACCGGCCTTGGCCAGTTCTTCAGCGTTGAGCTGACGGTGTGTGGTGGACGCTGGGTGGCAGGCCAACGACTTGGCGTCGCCGATGTTCACCAGCCGGGTGAAGAGCTGCAGCGCGTCTTGGAAGCGGGTGCCTGCGGCCACCGCAGCGTCGGCGCTGTCGGCCTTCAGGCCGAAGCTGATGATGCCGGACGCCCGCCCGCCCATGAGTTTTTGCACCAGCGCATGGTCCGCGTGACCGCTCAGGCCCGCATAGTTCACCCAACCCACTTTGGGGTGGTTTTGCAAATGCGTGGCCACCTTGACGGCGTTCTCGCAAATGCGGTCCATGCGCAGCGCCAGGGTTTCAATGCCTTGCAAGATCTGGAACGCGTTCATGGGGCTGAGCGCCGCACCCATGTTGCGCAGCGGCACCACGCGCGCGCGGCCGATGTAGGCGGCAGCACCCAGCGCCTCGGTGTAGACCACGCCGTGGTAGCTCACATCGGGCTCGTTCAGGCGCTTGAAGCGGGCCTTGTGTTCAGCCCACGGGAACTTGCCGCTGTCCACAATCGCACCGCCGATGGTGGTGCCATGGCCACCCAGGTATTTGGTGAGTGAATGCACGACGATGTCGGCACCGTGTTCGAACGGGCGGCACAGGTAGGGGCTGGTGACGGTGTTGTCCACGATCAGCGGCACCCCGGCGGCATGGGCCACGGCGGCCAGGGCTGCGATGTCGGTCACGTTGCCCAGCGGGTTGCCGATGGACTCGCAGTACACGGCCTTGGTGCGCTCGTCGATCAGCGCGGCAAAGCTGGCCGGGTCGCGCGGATCGGCAAACCGCACGATGATGCCCTGCTGCGGCAGCGTGTGGGCAAACAGGTTGTAGGTGCCGCCGTACAGCGTACTGGCCGACACGATGTTGTCGCCCGCCTCGGCAATGGTCTGGATGGCCGCCGTGATGGCCGCCATGCCCGAGGCCATGGCCAGCGCGCCCACACCGCCCTCCAGCGCAGCCAGGCGGGCTTCGAGGACGCCGTTGGTGGGGTTCATGATGCGGCTGTAGATGTTGCCTGCCACCTTCAGGTCGAACAGGTCCGCCCCGTGCTGGGTGTTGTCAAACGCATAGGCGACGGTCTGGTAGATGGGCACCGCCACCGACTTGGTGGTGGGTTCGGGCGTGTAGCCGCCGTGCACAGCAATGGTTTCGATCTTCATGGCGCTTGTCTCCTGTGGGTGGTTTTGGGTGGCACTTTGTACCGGGGTTTGGCAGGCATTTTGGTCACTTTGGGCACATGCACGGGCGGTGTGGGGCTGGCACCGGGCGGGGCCAACTGCCACTCAATGGCGGCAACCCCCTCCTGCAGTATGCCCAAGGCCCGGGCGGCAGCGTGGCTCAGATCGATCTCGCGCTGCGGATGGTGCGGCCCCCGGTCGTTGATGCGCACCACCACCTCGCGCTGGTTGTCGGGGTTTCGCACGGTGACGAGGGTGCCCAACGGCAGGCTGCGGTGGGCGGCAGAAAACAGGTGGGCGCGGTAGGTGTCGCCGCTGGCAGTGCGTTTGCCCTCAAACCGGTGGCTGTACCACGACGCCTGGCCCGGCTCCCAAGGCTGCGGCGCCTGGACATCCAGCCACGCGGAAGGCTGCGCAAGCTCGGCTGGATCGTCAGCCCATGCAGCGCCCGAGGCACACAGCCACCCCACCAGCAGGCACCACGCAGCCGCCTTGGGCATGCTCAAAGCCCCAGACGCTCGCAAACGGCGAGCGTGGGCACGCTCTGGTTCATGCTGTAAAAGTGCAGCGCGGGCACACCTGCGTTGCGCAGTTGGTCGCACAGGTCGGTCACCACGTCGAGGCCAAAGGCCTTGATGGATGCGCTGTCGTCACCGTAGCCTTGCAGGCGCAGACGGATCCAGCGCGGCACCTCGGCCCCGCAGGCGTCAGAGAAGCGCAGCAACTGGCTGGAATTGGTGATGGGCATGATGCCCGGCACCACCGGCACGGTGGCCCCCAGCTTGTGAGCGTCATCCACGAAGCGGAAGTACGCATCGCTGTTGTAAAAGTACTGCGTGATGGCGCTGTTGGCACCGGCCTTCACCTTGGTCACGTAGGCCTGCAGATCGGCGTCGGCACTGCGGGCCTGGGGGTGCACCTCCGGGTAGGCTGCCACTTCGATGTGAAAGTGGTCGCCGGTTTCGGCGCGGATGAACGCCACCAGATCGCTGGCGTAGCTGAACTCGCCGCCCGCGCCGTAGCCGCTGGGCAAGTCACCGCGCAAAGCCACCAGGCGCTTCACCCCCATGGCCTTGAGCGTGGCCAGTTGTTCGCGCACCCCCGCCTTGGTGGCGCCGATGCACGAAAAATGGCTGGCGGCGCTCACGCCCTCGGCCAGGATCTCGCCCACGGTGCCGAAGGTGCCTTCTTGTGTGGAGCCACCTGCACCAAACGTGACCGAGCAAAACTCGGGCTTTTTGGCGTACAGCGCCTGGCGCACGGTGCGCAACTTGTCTGCACCCTCAGGAGTTTTGGGCGGAAAAAATTCAAAACTGATGGGCAGGGTCATGGACCACCCTCCTTGCACATGTTGTCAACCCGGCCGTGCCGGGCGTGAATGAAAAATTCGCGGTTGCCGTCACCGCCGGTGATGGGACTGTCAAACCAACCCATCACCGTCAGCCCCAGCCCGGCACACGCGGTGCGCAGGCGCTGCTCCACCTGGGCATACAAAGCAGGGTCGCGCACGAGGCCGCCTTTGCCGATGTCTTGCGGCTGCAATTCAAACTGTGGCTTGACCAGCATGAGCAGGTCGCCGTCGTCAGCCAGCAAAGGCACGAGCGCGGGCAGCACCAGCGTCTGGCTGATGAATGACAAGTCACCCACCACCAGCGAAAATTTCAAGCATTTTGGGCCTTCAACGCTTGATGGTATTGGATTGTCAGCTACCAATACTTCAGCCGTCAGCTCCCGTGCATTGACCTTTTCCACGCAACTCACACGCGGGTTGGCACGCAGATTGGGGTGCAACTGGCTGTGGCCCACATCCACCCCCACCACGTGCGATGCCCCGGCTTGCAGCAGGCAGTCGGTGAAGCCACCTGTGCTCTGCCCCACGTCGAGGCACAACTTGCCTTGGGGCACCACCCCGGCTGCCGCCAGCGCACCTTCCAGCTTCAAGCCGCCGCGCGACACATAACGGCTCTCGCGGGTGTCGGTCAGTTGCAGCTCGGCATGGTCGGGCACCTCGTCACCGCTTTTGTTGGCCTTGCGCCAAGGGTTGCCAGACGGGACCGGCAGGCGCCAACCCACACCCGCCACCACCAGGCGCTGAGCCTGGGAGCGGCTGGCGGCGTGGCCGCGCTGCACCAGCAGTTGGTCAATGCGCATGGGCGCAGATCAGTAGCGGTAGGTGTCGGGCTTGTAAGGGCCAGACTTGCTCACGCCAATGTAGGCGGCTTGCGCGTCGGTCAGCTCGGACAGCATGGCGCCGACCTTTTTCAGGTGCAGACGGGCCACTTTCTCGTCCAGGTGCTTGGGCAGCACATAGACCTTGCCGGCCTCGTAGGCATCGGGGCGGGTGAACAGTTCGATCTGCGCGATGGTCTGGTTGGCAAAGCTGCTGCTCATCACAAAGCTGGGGTGGCCAGTGCCACAGCCCAGGTTCACCAGGCGGCCCTTGGCCAGCAGGATGATGCGCTTGCCATCGGGGAAGATGACGTGGTCGACCTGGGGCTTGATTTCTTCCCACTCGTACTGCTCCAGCGTGGCGACCTGGATTTCGTTGTCGAAGTGGCCGATGTTGCAGACGATGGCCTGGTCTTTCATGGCCAGCATGTGGTCGTGTGTGATCACGTCGCGGTTGCCGGTGGTGGTCACGAAAATGTCGGCCTTGTCGGCGGCGTATTCCATGGTCACGACCTTGTAGCCTTCCATGGCGGCTTGCAGGGCGTTGATGGGGTCGATCTCGGTCACCCATACCTGGGCGCTCAGGGCACGCAGGGCCTGGGCGCTACCCTTGCCCACGTCGCCGTAACCGGCCACGCAGGCCACTTTACCGGCAATCATCACATCGGTGGCGCGTTTGATGCCGTCCACCAGGCTCTCGCGGCAGCCGTACAGGTTGTCAAACTTGCTCTTGGTGACGCTGTCGTTCACGTTGATGGCGCGGTACAGCAGGGTGCCCTTGGCGCTCATCTCGTTCAGGCGGTGCACGCCGGTGGTGGTTTCTTCGGTCACGCCGATGATCTGGGCGCTCTTGCGGGCATACCAGGTAGGGTCCACCGCCAGCTTGGCCTTGATGGCGGCAAACAGGATGGTTTCTTCTTCGCTGCCCGGGTTGGCCAGCACGGAAATGTCTTGCGCTGCGCGCTGACCCAGGTGCATGAGCATGGTGGCGTCGCCGCCGTCATCCAGGATCATGTTGGGGCCTTCGCCTTCGGTGTTGGCGGGCCCAAAGTCAAAAATGCGGTGGGTGTAGTCCCAGTAGTCGGTCAGGGTTTCGCCCTTGATGGCGAACACAGGCGTGCCACTGGCGGCAATGGCAGCAGCGGCGTGGTCTTGCGTGCTGAAAATGTTGCAGCTGGCCCAACGCACCTGGGCACCCAGGGCTTGCAGGGTTTCAATCAGCACGCCGGTTTGAATGGTCATGTGCAGGCTGCCAGTGATGCGGGCACCCTTCAGCGGCTGGGCTTTGGCGAACTCTTCGCGAATGGCCATCAGGCCCGGCATTTCGGTTTCGGCAATGCGCAATTCTTTGCGGCCCCAGGCAGCCAGGCCGATGTCGGCAATGGCGCAGTCGGTGTTGACGGCGGGGGTGGAGAGTGAGTCGGTGCGTGCGTTCATGGAAGGCTCCAAACAGGGTTTTGAAGAACAACCACGGGTTGGCAGCCGCGCATAAAAAAAGCGCTCACCCGCTCAAACCGTGGGTGAGCGCCGTTGTCTGTGTCCAGCAAACGCTGGTTTGCTGGGGTTCCGAGCCTCACCGGCTGGCCCTGTGTTCAGGGGTGACCGGCTGCAACGCTCCTCGGATGTCCCCACATTATAAGAAGCTGAAAAGACATGCATCGAATGTGGACTGTCACCCAGGACAACCCAACTGCGCCGCCAGTTTCAATTTCGCAGTTTGAAAACGGCCACTTTCTGCACCAATTCTTCGGTCTGCGAATTGAGGCCATCAGCCGACATGGCCAACTCCTCCACAAGTGATGCGTTTTGTTGGGTGGTACGGTCCATTTCGGACACAGCCTCGCCTATTTGAACAACGCTGTGCGTTTGCTCGGCACTGGAGGTGCTGATCATTCCCATGATGTCGGTCACTTTTCCAATGGAGGTCACCACCTCATCCATGGTGCGCCCTGCTTGGTCCACCAGCGTCGTGCCTTGCTCAACCCGAACCACACTGGCACTGATGAGCGTCTTGATTTCTTTGGCGGCCTCGGCACTGCGACCGGCCAGTGAGCGAACCTCACTGGCCACCACAGCAAAGCCTCGGCCCTGTTCCCCTGCCCGTGCGGCCTCAACTGCCGCATTGAGCGCCAAAATGTTGGTTTGAAACGCAATGCTGTCAATCACGCTGATGATGTCGCTGATCTTGCGCGACGACTCGTTGATGCCCTTCATGGTGTCAACCACTTGAGACACCACTGTGCCGCCCTGAACAGCAACCGCACTGGCACTCTGGGCCAACCGGTTGGCCTCTTGTAGCGAATGAGCGTTTTCTTTGACTGTGGCGCTGAGTTGTTCCATGCTGGCAGCCGTTTGCTCCAGCGCACTGGCCTGAGTTTCGGTGCGCGCGGACAAGTCCCGGTTGCCTTGGGAAATTTCAGCACTGGCAGTGGCAACTGTGTCGGCACTCCGCCTGACATTGAGCACCACATCAGCAAGCCTCTCTTGCATGGCGGACATGGCACGCAAGAGAACAGCAACTTCATCCCTGCCACTGATTTCAACCGACCTAGCCAAATCACCCTTCTCGACAGCCTGGGCCAACACCACGCCTTGCTGAATGGGCTTGACGATTGACCGAGTAATGAACCAACCCAGCAAAATGGCCACAACAAAACCCACGGCAACAAGAGTCACCATAGCAACTTGAGATGTGGCTGTGGTGCTGTCCAAGCTGTTCAATGCATCCTTCATGTCGTCTTGCATGAGGGATTCCAATTCATCAGCGACCTCAATGAACTTGTCGAAGCTCTGGTCAAACTGAGCATCCAATTTATGCCGCTCGGCTTCGTCCACTTTGCCCAACGTCAGGTAACGGGCTTCCAGCGCGTTATTCAGGGTTTGAAATTGCTTCAATGCCTCTTGCGCCTTGGCAACAGCATCGGGCTTGGTGACTGCCACAAACTCGCCCTCGTCGTTTGCGGCGCCTTTCAGCACCGCCTCGATATACCAACGAGTCTCGCCCATGAGCTTTCGGACAGCATCGATGGACTCGCCAGCGTCACCCCCCATGATTTCTTCAAACATCAGGTGTGCTTCCGTGGCAAGGAGTTTGATCTCCATGGCCGCATCCACCCTGGGAGCAGCAGCACGCCCTGCGTACCGACCCGAGTCCCCCACGGAACCGATGAAATATGTTGCAGACAAAACCAACAGCTAACGATATAACCGAGGTCATGAAAAATGCTGCGTAAAGACGTTTTCCGATGGAGAGTGTGTTTAACAAAGCAGCGCTCCTGTTGACTTCCAACTCAATGAATCATGTCGGCCAAAGCCTAAGTACAAGCCTGGCCACGCATCCTGAACTGTGAAGATCATCACATTGGATATCCGTGATTGATACAAATCAACCAAGCCTCCATTTAACGACAATGCCCGAGCAATTTGTAAAGGTTTTTTCGTTAGACGCGTTGCCCGCACAACACATACACGGTGTGTTGACCGACATTGACGACACGCTGACCCACAACGGCAGCATCGAACCTGTGGCCCTCGATGCCCTGCAACGTTCTGGCCATCACCGGTCGCCCGGCAGGCTGGAGCGAGCCTTTTGCACGCGACTGGCCTGTGCTGGGCATCGTGGCGGAAAACGGCAGCGTTTGCCTGCACAAACGCGATGGCACCCTGACCAAAACCTACACCCAAGCGGAGTCCCAACGCGCTGAACAGTACGCTCGGTTGCAAGCCGTGCTGCACGACATTGAAAACCGTGTGCCCAGCGCGCACAGGGCGCGCGACAGCGCCGGCCGCGAAACCGACATCGCCATCGACCACAGCGAGTTCCACCACCTGGACGCCCCCCGCGTTCAACAGGTGCTGGCACTGATGCACACCGCCGGGCTGAGCGCCACGGTCAGTTCCATCCACATCAACGGCTGGCTGGGTGCACACAACAAATACACCGGCGCCTGCTGGGCACTCCAGGCGCTGCTGGGGGTGAACCTGCCAGCAGAACAAGACAACTGGGTGTTTGTGGGCGATTCACCCAATGACCAGGTGATGTTCCAACACCTGCCGTTGAGTGTGGGGGTGGCCAACATCCGGCACTTTGAAGGTCGCCTGGTCCACGCCCCGCGCTGGGTCACGGCCAGTGAGCGCGGCGCAGGCTTTGCCGAGGTGGCCAAGGCCGTGCTGGCCGCCCGGGGCAAGGAGAGGTCATGAGCGCCAACGGCCAAGCCCCCAGCGAGGTAGCACCACATCTGGCCCGCCGGGGGCTGGTGGCGGTGTTTGGCTCCACATTTCTGGAGCTGGTCGGTGTGTTCATGCTTTCACCGTTGTTGCTGTTCACCTTGAAGGCCAACGGCGAAAGCACCTTGCTGGCAGGGTTGTTTGCGGCCTGCGGCTGGGTGGGCATTTTCCTGGTCACCCCACTGGTGGCTGGCATCACGCTGCGGCTGGGGCGGCGGCGCGCGCTGTGGCTGGCTGCCGCGCTGCCCCTGCTGGCCACCACCGGCTTTTTGCTCACCGACCACTTGGGCGTGTGGTTTGCGCTGGAGTTTCTGGCCGGCATGGCCGGTGGGCTGCGCTGGGTGCTGGCCGAGGCGGTGGTGGCCGAGTGCTCGCCGCCCGGCCAGCGGGGGCGCTACGTGGGCCTGTTTGAAACCATGGTGGGCGTGACCTTTGTGGTGGGCCCTGCCCTGTTGGCCTGGGTGGGGCCTCAACGCGAACTGGCCCTGTGGCTGGTGCTGGCACTGACGGCGGCGGGGCTGGTGTGGAGTTTTGGCATTCCGGCATTGCCCCCGTCGGCCGACACCGAATCAGCCCCATCAGGCGCGCGCGGCATGTGGCGGGCCTTTCGGGCCTACCCGGTCATCATGGCAGCGGGTCTGGTCGGTGGCTTTTTTGAAAGCGGCGTTTCCAGCCTGCTGCCGTTGTACGGCCTGGCGCTGGACCTGTCGCCCGCCACGGCGGCGCTGCTGGTGTCGGCCAGTGGCCTGGGCAGCGCGGTGCTGATGTTGCCCGCCGGCGTGCTGGCCGACCGCATGGCGCACCACCCCGCCCAACGCTGGGGCAACCAGGGACAGGCCCGGCAGGCACTGATGCGCGCCTTCGCCTGGCTCACGCTGGCCGCCACCGCCCTGGTGCCCTGGGTGGCGCCGCATCCGGCGCTGGCCTGGCCTGTGGTGTTTTTGTGGGGTGGGGCCGGGGGGTGCCTGTACACCCTGGCCATGATCGACATCGGCGACCGGGAAAGCGGGCTGGCCCTGGTCAATGGCACCGCCGTGCTGGTGATGGCATACACGCTGGGTGGCGTGCTGGCACCCGCGCTGGGGGCTTTGGCATTGCAGGTATCGGCACAAGTGGCATTTCCGGCGCTGATGCTGGGGATTGCAGCTGGCGGCGTAGCAACCCTGCAACAAGCATCCGCAGGAAAACGCCGGGGCAGATATTGAGCCTATACTGGAACTGCAGTTGACACTGGCACACCCGTCCGAAAGGCGGGGTCGCAAAGCTTCCGGTCTACCGTTTTCCTCAAAGGAAACCACGACAGCGGGGTTGCCAAAATGCCTCCGGCCCGGTGCAAACCGGGGCGGCTGTTCGTTTCAGTGTTGATTCGCAAACTTTGTTCAACAACAGGAGTTTTGCGATGACCTTTCATCCCCCC
>JAIFMP010000132.1:10816-22657 GCA_020048405.1 Hydrogenophaga sp. | reverse complement strand
ATTGCTTGCCATGAAACAGATCACCGCCGTCATCAAACCCTTCAAACTCGAAGAAGTGCGTGAGGCATTGGCAGAGCAGGGCGTGACCGGGCTGACCGTGACGGAAGTGAAAGGTTTTGGCCGCCAGAAGGGCCACACCGAGTTGTACCGGGGTGCCGAATACGTGGTCGACTTTTTACCCAAGGTGAAGGTCGAGGTGGTGGTGAAGTCGGTCGATGTGGACCGCTGTGTCGATGCCATCATCCGCGCTGCACGCACCGGCAAAATAGGCGATGGCAAGATTTTTGTCACGTCGGTGGAGCGCGTGGTGCGCATCCGCACCGGTGAAGAGGACGAAACCGCCGTCTGATTCGTCGGCCCGGCGCTTCAGCGCACTAGAGCCGCTCGCGCAAGCCCTCGGCGGAGCCGAAACCGCCGGCTTGCACCAACTGGGGCAGCAGGCGGGTAGCGTCGGTGCCAATGTGGAGCAAGTCCATTTGCCAAGGGCCTACAAACCCGGCATTGACGGTGTGCTCCAAAAACTGCACCAAGCCGTCGTAATAACCGGCCACGTTCAGCAAGCCCAACGGTTTCTGGTGGTAGCCCAGTTGCCGCCAGGCCCACACCTCAAACAATTCTTCAAACGTGCCGATGCCGCCGGGCAGAGCCAAAAACGCGTCTGCGCGTTCGGCCATCAGCGCTTTGCGCTCGTGCATGTTGGCCACCACGTGCAGCTCGGTGCAGGCATGGTTCGCGCATTCTTTGTCCACCAGCGCCTGAGGTATCACTCCCACCACCGTTCCGCCTGCTTCCAGCGTTGCGTGGGCCACGGTGCCCATCAGGCCGTTGTTGCCCCCGCCATACACAAGCGCACCGCCACGCTCCCCAATCCAGTGCCCCACTTGGGTGGCGACGTCGGTGAACAGGGCGTCATTGCCGGGCCGCGAGCCGCAGTAGACACACAGCGAAAAGGTGGGCGATGGGTTCATGGTGTGCGTCCAGCGTCAGGCAAACTGGGCCCAGAGTGCACCACCCCAGGTGCCCACGCACAGCAACAGGGTCAGCAGCACGGCTGCGCTGCCCATGTCTTTGGCGCGTTTGGAGAGGTCATGCCACTCGGGGCCGATGCGGTCAATGGCGGATTCAATGCCTGTGTTCAGCAGCTCGACGACCATGACGAGCAGCACAGTGCCCGCCAGCGCGGCAGTTTCCAGCCAGCCATTGCCCAGCCAGAAGGCCGCTGGCACCAGCAGCACGGCCAGAATGGCTTCCTGCCGGAATGCGGTTTCGTGCCAGCCGGCCTTCAGCCCGGCCAGCGAGTACCCGAAGGCGTGCCACACACGGTGCATGCCGCGACGGGCTTTTTGAGGATTGGCGGGAGTATCGCGTTCAGCGGGAGAATTCATGTCAGGCACTGTAGGTGTTGCAACTTGTGCGGTGCTTAAGCGCTCAGCCGACCGGCATCGGTGTTCGATGGCACCAGGCGTGTGCCGGCCAGCACGTCATGGAGGTATTGCCGCTGCGGATGAAAACGCGACAGCAATGCCCACGCCAGCACCCAGCCCACGACCAGCACGCCGGATTTCGGGCCATCCAGCTCAAACAGCCAGGCGCACGACAGTGGCGGCACAAACCACAGCCAGCTCCACACGTAACGCAACAGAGCTCGACCCTGCGTCAGGGGCTTGCCGTGCGTGTCCACCACCTTGATGCGCCAAGTTTTCATGGCAAGTGTCTGCCCCTTGGACCACAGCCATGTGAAATAAATACCCAGCACCACGAACACGAAGGCCTGGTGGGCATGGCGGTTGTCCAGCGCATGCCGGGTCTGGCTGAGCGATGAAAACAGATAACCCGCCACGAACACCACGGCAAACAGCAACATGCCTTCGTACATCCAGCATGCCAGCCGACGACGGAGTGTGGGGGCAGTCAAATCAATAGCTGCAGATTGTTCAGGAGCAAGCGCTGGAGGCATTATTTTTGCTGAATCGGTTGTGCGTGCGGACAGCGGTGTATCGGTGACAAGGGCGGGATTGTCGCACCCGATGTTGTGCACTGCGGGGGCGATGGCGCGATATGCGTCGTGGCTGATGCGATAATCGCGGGTTGCAACTCAAACGGCAAACGGATCAAGGTCGCGCAGTCAATGGTGGCTGCCCATGGTTTTGGTCTCAAGTCTCAACGCAGCCTCACGAGGGCGCGCGAAGAGGCACCCAAGGTTTTTCGTCAGAGAAATTCTCGAAAGGTTCATCATGGAAATCTCCAAAGCGGAAATGAACTCCGCAGCAGCAGCGTCTTCGGGCGCACAAACTCAAGAACTTCGCGGCGCTGAAATTCTCGTCAAGGCCTTGCAGGCCGAAAACGTGAAATTCATCTGGGGCTATCCAGGTGGTGCAGTGCTGCACATTTACGACGCTTTTTACAAGCAGGACACCATCCAGCACGTGCTGGTGCGCCACGAGCAGGCTGCCGTGCACGCCGCTGATGGCTACGCACGTGCCACAGGCGACGTGGGCGTGGCTTTGGTCACATCGGGTCCCGGCGTGACGAACGCGGTGACCGGTATTGCCACGGCGTACATGGACAGCATCCCCATGGTGATCATCACAGGTCAGGTGCCCACACACGCCATTGGTCTGGATGCCTTCCAGGAGTGCGACACGGTGGGCATCACCCGCCCCGTGGTGAAGCACAACTTCCTGGTGAAGGATGTGCGCGACATGGCCATGGTCATGAAAAAGGCGTTTCACATCGCCCGCAGCGGTCGCCCTGGGCCCGTGGTGGTGGACATTCCGAAAGACGTGTCCTTCAACAAGACGGCGTACGCAGGTTACCCAGAGTCGCTGGAAATGCGCTCTTACAACCCCGTGCGCAAGGGCCACGGAGGCCAGATCCGCAAGGCTCTGCAGTTGTTGCTGACCGCCAAGCGCCCTTACATCTACACCGGCGGCGGTGTGTTGCTGGGCAATGCCACCAACGAGTTGCGCACCTTGGTGGACATGCTAGGTTACCCCGTGACCAACACGCTGATGGGGCTGGGTGCCTTCCCCGCTACAGACAAGCGTTTCTTGGGCATGCTGGGTATGCACGGCACGGTGGAAGCCAACAACGCCATGCAGAACTGCGATGTGCTGTTGGCCGTGGGCGCCCGTTTTGACGACCGCGTGATTGGCAACCCCAAACACTTTGCGCAGAACGAACGCAAGATCATCCACATCGACATCGATCCCTCCAGCATCTCCAAGCGCGTGAAGGTGGATGTGCCGATCGTTGGTGACGTGAAGGATGTCCTCACGGAACTCATCAACATGATCCGCGAGACCCCGTCGCGCGCCGATGCACAGGCATTGGCCGCCTGGTGGGACACCATTGAAGGTTGGCGTGGTCGCGACTGCATGAGGTACGACAGCGACAACAAGGACGTGATCAAACCGCAGAAAGTCATCGAGACCCTGTGGAACATGACCAAAGATGCTGATGCTTACATCACATCCGACGTGGGTCAACATCAGATGTGGGCGGCGCAGTACTACAAGTTCAACGAGCCACGTCGCTGGATCAACTCGGGCGGCTTGGGCACCATGGGCGTGGGCATTCCCTACGCCATGGGCATCAAGCTGGCCAAGCCCGAGAGCGAGGTGTATTGCGTGACCGGTGAAGGTTCGGTGCAGATGTGCATCCAGGAACTGTCCACCTGCCTGCAGTACAACACGCCCATCAAAATCCTGGCCCTGAACAACCGCTACTTGGGCATGGTGCGTCAGTGGCAGGAGATTGAATACTCTGGCCGCTACAGCCACAGCTACATGGACGCGTTGCCCAACTTTGTGAAGCTGGCCGAGGCCTACGGACACGTGGGCATGCTCATCGAGCGGCCTGAAGACGTGGAAGGCGCTTTGCACGAGGCCCGCAAGCTCAAGGACCGCACCGTGTTCATGGACTTCCGCACCGACCCCACCGAGAACGTGTTCCCGATGGTGCAGGCGGGAAAAGGCATCACTGAAATGCTGCTGGCCAGCGAAGAGCTGTAATTTTATAAAAATAATGCTTCTGACGCATGCTGATATTGCGTAGTCAGCTCTTATTTTTGAAGAATCTATTGCCCGCCAAGCCCGACACTTACCGGTGCCGGGGGAGGGCGGCGAAAAGAGGAATCTCATCATCATGAAACACATCATTGCAGTCCTGTTGGAAAACGAAGCCGGTGCGCTGTCGCGCGTGGTCGGCCTGTTTTCTGCTCGTGGGTACAACATCGAGTCACTCACCGTTGCCCCCACCGAAGACCCCAGCCTCTCGCGCATGACGATCCAGACCCACGGGTCTGACGATGTCATCGAGCAGATCACCAAACACCTGAACCGCCTGATTGAGGTGGTGAAGGTGGTTGACCTGACCGAAGGTGCCTACACCGAGCGCGAGCTCATGATGGTGAAGGTGCGTGCGGTGGGCAAAGAGCGCGAAGAAATGAAGCGCATGGCCGACATCTTCCGTGGCCGCATCATCGATGTGACAGAAAAAAGTTACACCATCGAACTCACCGGCGACCAGGGCAAGAACGACGCTTTCCTGGAGGCCATCGACCGCACTGCCATTTTGGAAACCGTTCGCACGGGAGCCAGCGGCATCGGACGCGGTGAGAGAATTTTGCGCGTCTGAGTTTTCCAAGGCCCCCGTTCGGGGGCGTTCCATCACTTCACCCCATATTCACTGGAGCAAAAAATGAAAGTTTTCTACGACAAAGACTGTGATCTGAGCCTGATCAAGGGCAAAACAGTCGCGATCATCGGCTACGGCAGCCAGGGTCACGCCCATGCCCAGAACCTGAACGACAGCGGCGTGAAGGTGGTGGTTGGTTTGCGCAAGGGTGGCGCATCGTGGGACAAAGTCGGCAAAGCCGGCCTGACCGTGATGGAAGTCAACGATGCCGTCAAGGCCGCTGACGTGGTCATGATCCTGTTGCCTGACGAGCAGATCGCTGAGGTCTACACCAACAACGTTGCCCCCAACATCAAGCAAGGTGCGTCGCTGGCGTTTGCCCACGGCTTCAACGTGCATTACAACCAAGTTGTGCCCCGCGCCGATCTGGACGTGTGGATGGTGGCTCCCAAGGCCCCTGGTCACACCGTTCGCAACACCTACACCCAGGGTGGCGGCGTGCCCCACCTGGTGGCCATCCATCAGGACAAGTCCGGCAAAGCCCGTGACCTGGCCCTGAGCTATGCCATGGCCAACGGTGGCGGCAAGGCCGGCATCATTGAAACCAACTTCAAAGAAGAAACCGAGACCGACCTGTTCGGTGAACAAGCCGTGTTGTGCGGTGGTGCGGTCGAACTGGTGAAGATGGGCTTCGAAACCCTGGTGGAAGCCGGTTATGCCCCCGAAATGGCGTACTTCGAGTGCCTGCACGAGCTGAAGCTGATCGTGGACCTGATCTACGAAGGCGGCATTGCCAACATGAACTACTCCATCTCCAACAACGCGGAGTTCGGTGAGTACGTGACTGGCCCCGAAGTCATCAATGACCAGTCCCGCGCTGCCATGCGCAATGCGCTCAAGCGCATTCAGAACGGCGACTACGCCAAGATGTTCATCCAGGAAGGCCGCTTGAACTACCCAAGCATGACCGCACGTCGCCGCAACACCGCCGATCACCAGATCGAAGTGGTGGGTGGCCAACTGCGCGCCATGATGCCCTGGATTGCAAAGAACAAGCTGGTGGACCAGACCCGCAACTGATTGCGGTTCAGCCTCAAGGACAAAAGGCCACTTGCGTGGCCTTTTTTACGTCTGTTTGCCGCCATCCGTGTGAGCCTTACACTTCACTGTCCACTGGCTGGCGCACGCCCGCCACCTCAATTGAAACCAACACCGCACACATGACCGACGGCAACGACACCAAGCCCATCACCCGGCGCAGCAAGGGCATTTACATCCTGCCCAACATGATCACGCTGGCCGCGCTGTTCGGTGGGTTCTACGCCATCGTCATGTCCATGAACGGCCGCTATGACCTGGCCACCGTCGGCATTTTTGCGGCCATGGTGCTCGACAGCCTGGACGGGCGTGTCGCGCGACTGACCAACACCCAAAGTGCATTCGGCGAGCAGATGGACTCTCTGTCCGACATGGTGTCGTTTGGCGCCGCGCCCGCACTGATTGCCTACGAATGGTCGCTCAGCGGGCTGGGCCGTTGGGGCTGGATCGCCGCGTTTGTGTATTGCGCCTGTGCAGCCTTGCGCCTGGCCCGCTTCAACGTCAATACCACTGTGGTGGACAAACGGTTTTTCCAGGGGCTGCCATCACCTGCAGCCGCCGCACTGGTGGCAGGTTTCATCTGGTTGATGACCGAAGCGGGTGTGCAAGGTCCGGACCTGTCATGGTGGGTGTTTGGTTTGACGCTGTTCTCGGGCCTGACGATGGTCACCAACGTGCCGTTCTACAGCTTCAAAGACGTGCACATGCGCAAAAGCGTGCCGTTTGCAGTGATCGTATTGATTGCGTTGATCATCGCGATCATCAACATTGATCCACCCACCGTCCTGTTCGGACTGTTCGTGATCTACGGACTCTCTGGGTATGCGGTTTACGTCTGGCGCAAGGCCAAAGGCAAGCCCACCAGCGTGATCAGCACATCCACCGACGAGCCCGATGAGCGCGGTTTGCACGACCAGAACGACGCGCCTTGATGTGATACATTGAGGTCATGCAACAAGTTTCTTTCGCCCTGCTACTGGATGCCCCTCACGGGCAGATGGCGTAGCGCGCGAGCACTTCTTCCAACGGCCCGTTTGCACCCGCAGCGGGCCGTTTGTATTTGCACTGCGGGTTTTTACACAGCACTGCCGCACCTTTTTTCGCGGCTCAATGGAGCAAGACATGAGCGACCAGTTGATCATTTTTGACACCACCTTGCGTGATGGCGAGCAATCGCCCGGCGCATCCATGACCAAGGACGAGAAGCTGCGCATCGCCCGTCAGTTGGAGCGTCTGAAGGTCGATGTGATCGAGGCCGGTTTTGCTGCCAGTTCCAATGGCGACTTTGACGCGGTCAAAGCCATTGCAGATGCCATCAAGGATTCGACGATCTGCTCGCTGGCACGTGCGAATGACCGCGACATCGGTCGTGCGGCCGATGCCCTGGCGGGCGCCAATCGTGCGCGCATTCACACCTTCATTGCCACCAGCGCGTTGCACATGGAGAAAAAGCTGCGCATGACACCTGAGCAGGTTCTGGAGCAAGCCAAGCAGGCCGTGCGCTATGCACGTTCCCGCGTGGCCGATGTGGAATTCAGCCCAGAGGATGGCTACCGCAGTGACCCAGACTTTTTGTGCCGGGTGTTGGAGGCCGTGATTGCCGAGGGTGCCACCACCATCAACGTGCCCGACACGGTGGGCTATGCCGTGCCGGAGTTGTATGGCAACTTCATCAAAACCCTGCGTGAGCGCATTCCCAATTCCGACAAGGCCATTTGGAGTGTTCACTGTCACAACGATCTGGGCATGGCGGTAGCCAACTCGTTGGCAGGTGTGAAGATTGGCGGCGCTCGACAGGTTGAGTGCACGATCAACGGCTTGGGCGAGCGAGCCGGCAACTGTTCGCTGGAAGAAATTGTGATGGCAGTGAAAACCCGCCGCGACTATTTCGGCTTGAGCCTCAACATCGATGCCACCCAGATCGTGCCCGCCAGCCGTATGGTCAGCCAGACCACTGGCTTTGTGGTGCAACCCAACAAAGCGGTGGTCGGAGCCAACGCCTTTGCGCATGCCAGTGGCATTCATCAGGATGGCGTGCTCAAAGCGCGTGATACCTACGAAATCATGCGTGCCGAGGACGTGGGCTGGAGTGCCAACAAAATTGTGCTGGGCAAACTCAGTGGCCGCAATGCGTTCAAGCAGCGTTTGCAGGACTTGGGCATTTCGCTGGATTCCGAGTCGGAGATCAACACTGCATTTGCCAAGTTCAAGGAACTGGCCGACCGCAAAAGCGACATTTTTGATGAAGACATCCTGGCGCTCGTCAGCGATGAAAGCGTGAGCGCCGAGAAGGAGCAATTTGGCCTGGTGTCGCTGGCGCAGCACAGCGAAACCGGCGAGCGCCCCCAGGCCACGGTGGTTTTCACGGTGGACGGCAAAGAGGTGCGTGGCCAGTCAGATGGCAACGGACCTGTGGACGCCTCACTGAAGGCGATCGAATCGCACGTCAAAAGTGGTGCAGAAATGGTGTTGTATTCTGTCAATGCCATCAGCGGTTCCACCGAAAGCCAAGGCGAAGTCACCGTGCGTTTGCAGCACAGTGGCCGTGTGGTCAATGGTGTGGGCTCAGACCCTGACATCGTGGTGGCATCCGCCAAGGCCTACCTCAGCGCCCTCAACAAGCTGCAGAGCAAGGCTGACCGGGTTGCTGCTCAGGGTTGAAAAGACAATGAAATCAACAACTTACAGTGATTTTGGTCGGTGAATCTGTGTAAAAGGCCCTCAGGGGCCTTTTTTCCTGGCTTTTAATGAGCATTCATTCGCAAGCAATTGATATTGCTCGCTTTTTTTCCTGGGCCTATACTGTGGTTTTGGCAGCAAGCAGACACCGGAGCAGTTCAATATGACCACCACACCACGCGTGTTCTCCCGTTGGGTATTTCTGCTTGTGCTGGCCATCGGTTTTCAGTTTCCAGACGCTCAGGCTGCCGACAAGAAAAAGTCGGCAGATCGTGTTCAGGTGGTCAAGAAAAAACCGGTTCGACAGGTGGCAACCAGAACCAAGTCGCAACCAAAGGCTGTGGCGCAACGCGCTGCAAAGCCTGAGACCGTGGCCAAGCGGAATGGTGTCAGGAAAAGCGCATCGATTGCCGCCAGTGGTTCAACGAGGAAAATGAAGGCTCAGGCCGTTCCGGTGTCACGCCCCTCATATGGACAGTTGGCCGGTCTTGAGTCCGCAGTTGATGCGCTCGGCCTCAAATCCAACGCGGTGATGGTGATCGATCAGAACACCCAGGAAGTCCTGTTCAACAAGAATGGCTCCACCGTCCTGCCGATCGCCTCACTGACCAAACTCATGACAGGACTGGTTGTTGCTGATGCCAACCTGTCTCTCGACGAACGGATCACCATCACCGATGACGATGTGGACACGCTCAAAGGAAGCGGCTCGCGGCTCGCCGTCGGAACCACTCTCACACGCGGGGAGTTGTTGCACCTCGCGCTGATGTCCAGTGAAAACCGGGCAGCACATGCCTTGGGTCGAACCTTTCCTGGTGGGCTGGACGCGTTTGTGCGGCTTATGAATGTCAAGGCGCAGCTGTTGGGCATGTCGGACACCCAGTATGTCGACCCAACCGGTTTGTCACCACGCAACCAGTCCAGCGCCAAAGACCTCACCACATTGGCCGCAGAGGCCTATCACCGCCCCATCATTCGCGACCTGTCCACATCCCAGGGGTATGAAGTGGATACGGGCCGCAGAACCCTGCAGTACCGCAACACGAACCGCTTGGTCAGCAACCCCGAATGGGAGATCGGCCTGCAAAAAACAGGCTACATCTCAGAAGCCGGGCGCTGTCTGGTCATGCAGGCAAAAGTGGCTGGTCGGGAGCTGATCATGGTGTTTCTGGATTCAGCAGGCAAACTCACTCGACTGGCCGATGCCGAGCGTGTCCGGCGCTGGATGGAAGCCAAGTAAAAAAAGCCCCTGTGACAGGGGCTTTTTTTATAGCAATAAGTCCTTATGATTAATGCGATGAGGGCTAAAACTAATCAGTTTTTATATCCGAGTGCCCTGGAGATCTCGTGGGCTGTGGCATTGAGCTTGGCCAGCCATTTGTCATCCAATCGGTCTGCGGGCGCTGAGATTGAGAGCCCAGCCACCAGTTTGCCGTGGTCATCGTAGATGCCTGCGGCCATGCAGCGCACGCCCAGCTCCAGTTCTTCATTGTCACGCGCCACACCGGTCTGGCGTGCTTGGTCCAGTTCAGCTTCCAGCCGGGGCAACTGTGTCAGGCTGTTGCGGGTTTGCCCAGCCAGTCCGGTGCGCGTGGCGTAAGTCCTTACCCGTGCCGGGTCGTCATTGGCCAAAAACAATTTGCCGACCGACGTCAGGTGAAGGGGAGCCCGCCCGCCAATGGCCCTGACCACCTGCATGCCCGAACGCTCGCTGTAGGCTCGCTCCACATACACGATTTCGTCACCCTGGCGCACGCTCAGGTTCACAGGTTGCTGAATCAGCTTGTGCAAATCACGCATGGGTCCAAGGGCTGCATCTCGCACGTTGAGCCGGGCTTTGACCAGGTTTCCGAGTTCCAGCAGGCGCATGCCCAGGCGGTAGCTGCCGGGTTCCGGCCGTTCCACAAACCGGCCAATCGTCAAGTCGTTGAGTATTCGGTGTGCGGTGGAAGGGTGCAGTTTCGATTGCTCAGCGATGTCCCTGAGGGAAACCGGCTCTTCGTGGATCGCCAGTATCTCCAGCAGATGGAACATTCGGTCAATGACCTGTACGGTGGGCGTGGTCGGTTGCAGTTCGGGTCGTTTGGTCATGGCATCACATCTCGTGAGGCCATTTTATAGCGTGAAATATTTATCTGATCCGGGCGCCTTGCTGGGCCCACTCAGTCGGATGAACGCATCCAAACGCCATTGCTGAGCAGTTCATGGGGTTTGAACCGCGTTTTGTACGCCATCTTGCCGCTGTCGGCGATCCAGTACCCCAGGTACACATATGGGAGGCCCAATGCCTTGGCTTGTTCGACCAGCCACAGCACGTTGTAGGTGCCATAACTTGCGTCGTCGGTGGGTTCGTAAAAGGTGTACACCGCCGACAGCCCATCGTTCAGCACATCCACAATGGACACCATTTTCAGCAGGGGCTCTTTGCTGCCAAGGGCCTCTGGATGGGCGGGCTCGCTGAATTCAATCAACCGGGAGTTGACCCGGCTTTGCAGCAGGAACTGCGTGTACTGGTCTACGCTGTCCTCATCCATGCCGCCACCCGGATGCCGACTGGCCTGGTAGCGCAGGTACAGGTCGTAATGGTCTGGCACAAAACACAGTTTCAGCACATTGGCTTTCAGCGTGTGGTGTGCCAGTGCGCTGCGTCTTTGGCTGCGGTTGGGTTTGAAGTCGTTGACCGGTATGCGCAATGCCATGCAAGCATGACAACCATCACAGTGAGGGCGGTAGGTGAACATCCCGCTGCGCCGGAAACCTTGCTTCACCAACGACGAGTAAGCATCGTTGTGGATCAGGTGGCTGGGCGTGGCCACCTGGGACCTTGCCAGCCGGCCTGGAAGGTAGCTGCAGCTGTAAGGCGCAGTGGCGTAGAACTGCAGCGCCTCAAAGGGCAGGTCGTTGGGATGTGTCACGCGCTGGCGGGAGGGCGGTTGAAAAGTGCGTACCAGTATATGGGGTCGAATTGCCAGGGCACAGGCGGTTGCCGGGTCAACCCGCCGAGTTGTCGGGTGAATGCATCTCGAGGCCACGGGCTGGCTCCCAGACTCGCCAGATGGCGGGTCTGCTGCTGGCAGTCAATGATGGGCATGCCGTGGTGCAGGCAGAACGCCACCAACGCGCTGAGCGCGATTTTGGAGGCATTGCTTCTCAGGCTGAACATTGACTCACCAAACACCATGTGCCCAATGTTTACCGCATACAAACCACCGCAACGTGTGCCGTCGATCCAGGCCTCGACGCAGTGCGCGTATCCCGCTTCGTGTAACCGGACGTAGGCCTGCTGCATCTCGTCAACGATCCATGTACCTTCTTGTCCCGGGCGCTGCGTGTTCGCGCATGCCGCAATGGTGGACCTGAAATCATGGTCGATGCGGATGTCCAGCCGGTGGTTGCGCAAGAGAGCACGAAGCTCTTTTTTGAGGG
>JAIFMP010000132.1:0-10794 GCA_020048405.1 Hydrogenophaga sp. | reverse complement strand
CGGTGCTCCACCACAGGGGGGGCTGGCCATCGCTGAACCACGGGAAAATGCCGCGTGAGTAGGCTCTCAGCAGGCTGTCGACATCCAATGCGCCTCCAGCCGCCAGCAGGCCGGGAGCAGGATCGTTGTCTGTCCATGCTTCGGTCACCAGGGGGAAATCATCGCCTGGCTGCAGCCAAGCCAGTGGACGTGTGGGGGGCGGTGGATTCAAGGCAAAGGCTCCGTGCAATGCGAGTCCAAAACGAAAAAGCCCCACATGCGTGAACATGCAGGGCTTGTCGTATTTTTTGGCTCCTCGACCTGGGCTCGAACCAGGGACCTACGGATTAACAGTCCGGCGCTCTACCGACTGAGCTATCGAGGAAAATCAGCCTACAAGCAGCTAAGAAGCTCAAATTCTACTGTTTTTTCTGTAGCGTTTTTGTCGCCACTTTTCGCCAATTGTTGCCGTTTAGTGTCCCGCGAGTGTCCCATGGGACACCGACTCTGAGAACTTGAATCAGGTCACCGTCACCCGCACCTCTTCCCGCGCCTTCCCCCGCCAAGGGGTCAGATCAAGCCCCTGCAAAGCAGGTACTCCTGAATGTGAAAGCGACAGAACAACTCTGTCGAACACATGAAGGAGACCCGGCAGCTGTGCTGGCGGGTGGATGAAAAACGCGGACGATCGGCCTCGGTCAGGGGGTTGGGACCCCTATTCGCTGCGGGAAGCGAAAACCGAAGTGCCCCCTCGAATAGGCGACCCCGGTACGAGTGTCTTTGCGGATGTGGGTGTGGCGTCACCAAAAGAGATTTTTTTTGAAAAATCAAAAGAAATCAAATTATGGAATTTATCGTGACTACCTTTGTAAGAAAAGTACTGGAGCGGCCAAACCCAACCTGGCATCCAGATCAAGACAAACCCCTCGCCAGAAGTGGCTTCGTGGACGCCAAAAATGAGACGAGAAAATCTTGGAAAATAGTGGCGATAGCACTACGGTATCTTCCCAGAAAAGGCTGTTCTGGTCGTCTGGCTGGACGTTGCTGGTATAGCTGAACTTCCAGACTCTGTCGGCTTGGGAGGTAGATTGGGCCTTATGGGAGACTTGCACTGTCCGAAGAGCAATGACAGCCTGGATGACATGAAAGCGTGAGTCGCTTACAGGCGACCTGTACGACACATTTTTAACTTACGGGCGAAGAGAATGCAAAAGAAGAACCAATCAAAACAGGACCGGTGATTCCTGGGGCCAGCCAAAACCAAACTCGGGCGCAATCTATTGGGGGACAAACCGCCTCTGCCTCCGACGCGTGCGGGGCGAATCGCGCTGCTGGTATTCTTGGTGGCTATGCTAGTGTCGGTATACATGCGCGGATAGATCGCGCGCTCTTTGCGGACCAAAACGTGTAGCATTTGAATTTTTACTTATTTAAAATAACTGAAGATTATGGAGGGCGAAATGAATGATGAACTAAAGAACATTGAAATTGAGGCTGCAAGGGTTAGACTTCAGCGTGAACAATTGCTGCTTCAAAAGGAAATTGACAAAAGAAATGGAATGCAGTCAGCTGCAGGGTTTTTCGGTGGATTTTTTCGTCTGCTTGGAACGACTGTTGGTTTTTTATTTTCCATTGTGATAGGTGTTTTTGCTGGAACGATTGTTGGGGGTGTAATTTGGGTGTTTGCTTCGGTCTTTATGTATTTTAATTCTGCAAATCCGAATTGGGAATTTATGGCGCGAATAGGCTTTGCACTTGGCCGCATGCCAGAATTTATGACAGCTGCCATGTTCATTATCCCAATACTTTATTTTGTGATTCTTGCCATCAAGGGGTTCTTCGGAAAATAACTGGCAGAGCCATTGTTGATACAAAATTTCACACCATGTGGTTGCACATGCTGGTGAATAAAACAAATTTTGTATACATTTAGTTCTGAAGAATTAAGGTTACTTAAATTGTCTGATGAAGTAATTGGCTACCAGTTTGCAGTATTTGCAACAATAGTGACATCAGGCTATATATTTGGCCCGAGAGCGTCTCGTTTTGTAGGTGTCGCCTGGTTTGTATGGACTTTGGTGATGGTTTTTACATCATGGTTGTTTATTTTGCAGTTTGCCACCATAGTAATTTCTGTTCTTGGGATTGAGTCTTCATACTCAACATATAGATTTCCACGTATCCAGCACGTCGTTAGACGTGGTCTTTTCTGGTGTTTCATTGGACTATTGGTCGCAGCTACTCTTGTAGGTGGTTTTAGTTATTATTTTGATGGTCGCATAATTCCGTCGTCTGCAACGCAATCTTTTAATTCCTCCCAGCCAGCAGAGACCTCTTACTCCCCCTCACAAAGTCAATCTTCTTCGAATGCTAACTCCGGATCGTCAAGTGCCGATGAATTGTATCGTGATGCAGTGGCTCAGGTTGAGCTGAAATATAAAGAATTGAACCCTGACTCGGGCGCATACAACCAGCAGATTATGGATCGCGTTCTCGAGTCATTTAATCATCATGTGTCGCAAGGCTGGCCTCGACATGTTGCAGTAAAAATGGCTGCAAACGATGTAATGAAAAACTATTCTGGATCCAACAAAAGGATATATCGCTGTAAAAATAACGTATATCAAGATTATCCATGCTGATGTATTAAAGGTGTTCCCGGTTTTCGAATCGAGTAAATAACCTTAGATGTCTGCAGCTTTCTTTTCAGAGGCTTAGTGTCGTGTCCCTGGATTCAGTCGGCGGATGAGGAAGGCAAGGAAGGCCACTCCGGTTAGAGCTTTTTGGCCCTCAAGTAGGAAAGTAGCTCTCTCCTGAAGATTGCTTTGCCGACCGTATCGCGCCATCACCCGAATTCTGCGGCTGACTCTGCCCCCGCAGCCGTTCATACAACCCCGCGTGGTTCAACAAAATATCCAGTAGGCCATGCATCACCAGGGGCGAGTTCAACGCCTTAGTGCTCATGGCCGTATGAGCGTCATACGACTCCATGATGGCGTTCTGCAACTCGGTGTGCAGGTCGGGTGAGTTGGCAAACTGCTCTCGTGAGTTGTTGGCGGCTTGCTGCTGCAGAATTGCGGATTCGGCCACCTTGCCCAGCAAAGTGCCGTTCACGTAGCGCAGTTGGTCTTGCTCGCTGGTTTCGCTGCCAAACAGGTCGTTGAGCTTTTCGATCAGAGCGGCCATGTAGACCTTCTGCTGTTCTTGCACGCTGCCACTGCCCGCACCGGTGATGGGGGCCAGCTTGGGTGACTCGCCTGGGCCCAGCGGCAGGGTGCGGCTGCCGTGGTCTTTCAAGGAATGGTGCGTCAGCACCACCTTGGACAGGTCGATGCCTTCACGCTCGCGGCCAAACTCCAGCAGCGGCAGCAGGCGTTTGTAGAACATGGCGCGTTTTTCAATGCCCGTGTTGCCATAGTCGAAGATTTGCGACAGGAACGTGTACAGCCGAACGTAGGCTGCCATGTCGCCCTTGAACAGCGTCAGCGCGTCCACTCCGTCTTGCGCCGCTTTGGTGGCGGTGGTGTCTTGCTTGTCCTTGGCTGCCTTCAGTTCCGCCACCGCTACTTTGTAGCGTTTCATGATGCGGTCTTGCACCGGCTCCAGGGCAGCAATCAGCTCGCTTTGTTTGGCGTTGGGGTTCAGCTCCATCTGTAGCGTTTTGTGACCCAAGACGGCGGCGATTTCTACGGTTGTTGCGCCATTCATTGCCAAGTACGAGGCTGCAGTGTGCCGGAGGTCATGAAATCGGAAGTCCGTCAGCCCAGCTTTCCGGCGCGCCGTTTCCCATGGCTTGCGTATGTCAACGGAATGGAGGACATCTTTCCCATAAAACACGATGTCGGTATCCAAGCGCCTCACCTTGGCGAGTTTGACCATGGTTTCAAGTGCCAAACCGGCGAGGGGTATCGTCCGGCTTGTGTCGTTTTTCGTTTCGGTCAGCCGCACGCAGCATTTTTTCAGGTCCACTTGGTGCCAACGCAAACCCAAAATTTCGCTGCTTCGCATGCCCGTGGAAATAGCTAAGACAACCACAGAGTAGAGGAAACGGCTGGGGGATGCTTTGCAACTGAGCAGCAAGGCATCGCGTTCAGCATCGGAAAGAAAGCGTTCTCGCCCCCTGGCTGCTCTGGGCTTGCGTATCTGCCGCACAGGGTTTTCTTGAGCCCATTCCCAATCGGTCACGGCAATGCTGAATGCGTGTGAGAGCGCCGCTAAGTACCTCTGGACGGTCGCGTTGGACCGTTTGGTTTTGTTGCGTGTTGGGGTCGCCAGCAATTTGTCACGCAACTGTGCCACCACCGACGGCTGGATATCAGCCAAGACCATGAATCCGATTTGGGCTCGCCACCACTTGAGATGGCGAAGTGTGTTGGATGCGTTCTTGGGGCGTTGGGGCAGAACGTCACGGATGTACCGTTCGATCAGCTCGTTAAGGGTTTTGCGCTTTGCCACGGGCACCTTGAAGTGGCGTCCCTCGCGCATTGCAACCTCTATCGCCTGCGCCCATTTCTGGGCATCGGTTTTGCGTTTGAAACTGGCGGACTGGGTGGGGAAGCCTTTGAGGCGGACTTTCACCCGGTGGGTCATAGTGCCGTCAGATGCTTCGCGTTGCTCGATGGTGGCCATCAGCGTTCCTTATGAAAAGGTAAGAAGACCCACCGACTGAAATATCCAGACGATGGATGGATTGGCTCCACGTCGGGGATCAACCCCAACGCTTCTTCGCTGTGCACCAGTGGCACTGGCCTAATCATACGGCAGCAGTTGTGAACTGTTGCCTTGTTTTGTGGCCCGGTGCCCCACCAGTGTCCCAGGGCCGCAAAAAGTGACCCTGAAATTGCAGGCAGAAATAAAAAAAGCACTTTGACAAATGCCTAAGTGCTTGATTTACAACAACTTTTTTAAAAGTTATTTGGCTCCTCGACCTGGGCTCGAACCAGGGACCTACGGATTAACAGTCCGGCGCTCTACCGACTGAGCTATCGAGGAACAACGCCTTAAATTATAGCGTGATTTTTTGGGCTTTTCGAGGCCGGCTCAAAATCCTGCTTCGAGGCTCAGTCGCCATGTGCGCGGCGCTCCGGGGAAGAGGTAGACATGGCTGTACTGGTAGGGAGACTCCTTGAAATAGCGCCTGTTCAACAGGTTGCTCACGCCCAGTCGCCAGGTCGCAACCTGTTTGTTGATGGTTGTGCGGTAGGTCAGGCCGGCATCGACTGTGGTCCAGGACGGCAACCTGATCGATCCGTCGGGCACAACGTGTCGCTTGCCCTCATGGGACACGCGAGCATGAACACTCAAGCCCGGCAAGCCAGCGACCTCATAGGAGCCACCGACACGCACCGCGAGCGGCGGAACGTTGGTGGGTTGTTGCCCGTTGAGCGCCGGTTGGATGGTGCCATTGCGCCGACGTGCATGAAGAAGCGTGGCACTCGTCTCCCACGCGAAGCGGCCCATGCGCTGCCCGGCATTCAACTCGATGCCACGGTGTACATCTTCACCATCGGTGCGGAACGTGCAAGTGCCCACAGCGTCACAGGAACCGGCATCGCCCGCCCGGGGCCGGCTGATGCCGAACAGGGCCACCCCCAAGTGTCTGGCTGATGTGTGCTGCTTCAGGCCCAGTTCCCATTGGTGGCTTTTCAGAGGCGACAGCGGTTGTCCAGCATTGGTGTAGCGACTGCGGCCAGGGGCAACAAATGATTCCACGCCTTGACCAGTGCTGGCATACACCATCGTGTTTGGGCGCGCTTGCCATGCGGCGGCCAGCCAAGGCGTGGTGAAGTGTTGCCGGTACGAGGTGCCCCGCGATCCATCGGTGCGCTCACTCCGGCGGTCCAGACGGCTGTGGCGCACGCCCATCCAGGTACTGAGAGCCGGGGTCCACTGCACCCGGTCGTACGCAAACCATTCGGTGCTGTGGTCGTTGCGCAGGGTGTATGGGTCAGCAAAGGTGGGGTCGGCAGGCAGGGGGGGCCGGGTGTTGACATTGCCCGTGCCCACTGGAGCGTTGTTGTCGGCTTGCTCTTGGCCTGTGTCCGTTTGTCGCTGGCGCAGCACTCCCACTGTCAAGTGGTGGCTCACACCTCCCCACTGGGCATTGCCTTTGGCTTGGATTTGCAGCGCCTGTGTACGGCGTACCTCGTTCAGGCTGCGGAAGTCGTAGAGATCGAAGTCACCGTTTGGGCAATACCTGTCCGCAAAATAGTTGCCAGTTGCAGCCTCGTAGCAACCGTATGGATAGGCCAAAAAATCATTCGTGTGCAGCCGTTGGCTGCTCGCATGAAAACTCCAGCGCCAGTCTCGCGCCAGCGCTTGCTCGTAACGCACGCTGCCTGTCAGGCCCTTCATCTCACCAGGTTTGCTCCAGGGCTGGCTGTTGATGTTGGTGTAAGGGTTGGGCTCTGGCAGCCGTTCACCCAGCAAGCTCAAGCCCGGTACGCCCGGCTGGCGGCGTATGGAATGCTCCAGTTCAACCTCCAGCAGGCTGTCGGGTTCAATGCGCCAGTCCAGGGCCAGCGCGAACAGGCTGCGTTGTCCATCTGCGCTTGCAATGTGGTTGCGTATGGCCTCGCTGGCCACATTGAGGCGGTAACCCAGCGCGCGATCAGTGCCAAAGCGACCACCCAAATCCACATGGACCAAGCCCCCGCCGTGATTACCCGTTTCCACGCGGACAGTGCGCAAGTCGGTTTCTGTGGGGCGTTTGACAGTGAAGTTGATCAAGCCGCCCGGTGCACTGGTGCCTGCCTGTATGTGGTCTTTGTTGTCGAGCGCAATGCTGGTTTCTGCACTGATGGGCATGCCATCTCGGCGGAAATTCTGGTTCTGGTCGAGCACGAAACCGCGCAACGTGACGTAGTCCCAGTAACCAATGGCGTTGTAGGCGTCAGACGCCGAAGCGTCAAAGGCCAGCACATCGCTCAGGCGGCGTGCGCCGTATGCCTCCCACTGTTGTCGGGTGATGACTTGTGTGCTGACGGGCGTGCGGTCGGCCGGCTCATCGGAAAGCGCGGCAAGGCTGGGCTCCGCAGCCGCTGGGCGGATGGTCACGGTGCCCAGCGTGGCTTCGGGTTGGGCCTGTGCCCAGGGGCTGATTCCCAGCAAGGTGGCCAGCAAGGCGCTGGCCGTGGTCGTGTATCGACCGTGTGACTGAACGGATGTGTGTGGTGTTGTGTGTGCCATTGCTTGTATTGCATCAATGGCAGGTCGGCTTGAACCCACAACCTGTTGTGACGACCCGAAAAGGGCCGCGCAAACACGCTGCGTGAGCGCGCAGCGGCGTGGTGAGCATGCTTCCCTGCGCGAGGATTACCTCAATCAGGTTCAAAGGGACTTTCTCAGTCGCACCTTGCGGTGCAACACCCCTAGCGGATGCGCCTGTGGTCAGGCGCGTGAGGATTGTAAGCAGTCCGGTGGTGGGCCCGGGCTTTGTGGGGCTATGGCGACAGCGGGTCTGGTAGGCCGAGCAAGCGGTGGAGCTTGGGGCTGGTGGTCGTGTATTGCAGCAATGCGGGCGTGTCGGGCCTCAGGTGCGCATGCACACCATACGCGGCCAGCACGCACTCGTGAAACCCGCACACGATGAGTTTCTTTTTGCCCGGATAAGTGTTGATGTCCCCCACCGCAAAAACACCCGCTGCGTGGGTGCTGAAGTCTTCGGTGTTCACCTGCAGTTGCTTGCGCGCCATGTCCAGGCCCCAGTCGGTGATGGGCCCCAGGCGTGGGCTCAGACCCAGAAAGACCGCGAGTGTGTCCACTGCCAAACGGGTTTGCGTGCCGTCCGGTGTGGCCACTGAAACGTTCACACCGGTGTCGTCGGCGCTCACGGATGCCACTTGGCCGGTCATGGTCTCCAGCCCTGGGCGGGACAAGCGGTGTTGCAGCAACGACAGCGTGGATGCATCTGCACTGTGCGTGTTTCTGCGGTGTAACAGCGTCACGTCGCGGGCGGTGTGCGGCCCATCTGCCGACACAGCCAACGCAAACCTGAGGGCTTCTTCATCTCCACCCACCACCAGCACACGTAGCCCGGCAAAGCGTTCAGGGTTGATGGGGTGGTAAGCCAATTGGTCCGGGGACAAGGTTTCCACACCGGGGGCTTTCAGCCCGCGCGGTTGAAACGCGCCAACACCTGCAGCAATCACCACGGCCCTCGTCAACAAACGGGTGGCTGCTGAGGTTTCCAGCGCAAAACGACCGTCAGCCTGCTTCTCCAGCCTTGTGACTGTTTGGCCCAAGTGCCAGCCAGGCTGAAAGGGGGCGACCTGTTGGAGCAGGTTGTCGGTCAGCTCCTGACCGGTGCACACCGGCACACCCGGAATGTCAAAAATGGGCTTTCCCGGGTACAGCGCGACTGGCTGGCCACCGGGGTGTGGCAACGCATCGACGATGTGGCAGCGAATGTCGAGCAGGCCCAGTTGGAACACCTGAAACAGTCCCACCGGGCCCGCGCCAATGACCACGGCATCGGTTTCGATGACGCGCGAGTTGGTGTCTGGTGCGTGGGATGGTGTCATGGCAGCGTGAAGGGTGGCCCAAAACAAAAAAGCGCCCGCTTGGGGCGCTGAGGCATAAACGGGAGACGGTGGTTTTACCGCACCAGCTCGGACAACTTGCCCGTGCGGTCTTTCCAGTCTTCGGCGTCGGGCATCGGGGTCTTGCGTTTCGTGATGCTCTTCCATGTGGGCAGCAGGGCCAGCTCAGCATTGAGCTTGGTCATGTGGCGCTGGTCTTTGGGCACATCTTCTTCGGCAAAGATGGCGCTCACCGGGCATTCGGGAATGCACACCGCGCAGTCGATGCACTCGTCGGGGTCAATGGTCAGAAAGTTGGGCCCCTCGCGGAAACAGTCCACAGGGCAAACGTCTACACAGTCGGTGTACTTACAACGGATGCAGCTTTCGGTGACAACGTGGGTCATGGTGATGTGTGCGGGTGATCGGTGAAAACCCGTGATTTTAAAGTTTGCAAATGGTATCTGGGGTGAAGCCCCCACATGTTGATATAAGGCAACGCTGATGCATCCGGGCTTTGGCCTTGTTGCTTCAACGCACCAGCACGGCGCCCGAGGTCTTGTGGCTGGCCGTGTCCACGAGGATCAGCGAACCCAGCACGCGAGACTGTTTGTAGGCCACCGCAGGCAGAGGCTCTTGCAGCAACAGTTCGATGTGGCCCACGGCATTGGGGTCGAGCTGTGTGGCGTCTTCCTCGGCCAGGGTGTTGATGTTGAGCTTGTGCACCACGCGCTTGACCTTGGCCTTGACCCATCGGTGCCCGTGCAGCGCCCAGTACACGCGGCCTGCCACCAGGGGTTCGTCGTCCATCCAGGCCACGGTGGCTTGCAGCTCGCGGTGGCCGGGGTAGGGGCCTGAAGTTCCGTTTCCTGCGGCGGGGGTGTCAAAGTCATCGTCTGCCACTTCTGCCTGTACGTGGGAGGCCAGGATCCAGTCGCCGCGCGATACGTCCACCTCGCGGTCCAGCACGATGCCTGCGCTGCTGCCTGCGGCCACGGTCTTGGGGCGGCGGGCGTGGTCCAACACCTGGGCCACCACCGCTTTTTGGCCGCTGGGGAACACCTGCACGGCAGTGCCCGGCGCGACGGTGCCGGTGGCCACACGCCCCCAGAACACGCGGCGGCCTTGCGATGTGTCGGACGAAGATGAATTCTTCTCAACCCACTGCACCGGGAAGGCGACGGGGGCGTCGGTTTCAGCCGGTGTGCCGGGCAGTTGTTCCAGAATTTCCAGCAGCGTCGGGCCGGTGTAGCCACACCAGCCATCAGCGGCAGTGTCCACCACGTTCCAGCCTTTCAAGGCCGACACGGGCACGGTGGCGGTGGCGGTGATGCCAGCCTCGGCCGCAAACGCGTTCAGGGCGTTTTGGATGTTGTCAAACGCCAGAGCGGGGTTGGCCACGGCGTCGAGCTTGTTCACCGCAAACACGATGCTGGGCACGCGCAGCAAGTTCACCAGCAAGCTGTGGCGGCGGGTTTGTGTGAGCAGCGCCATGGGCTGGTTGGCCCCCACGCTTGCCGCAGAAGCGGCTGCGCTGCCCCCCAGGGGAGCGTCAGCCAGCTTGGAGCGGTCCGGCGCTGGCTGGAGGTTGGCCCAGTCGAGTTTGGTGGCATCGACCAGCACCACGGCGGCATCGGCCTGTGACGCGGCGGTCACCATGTTGCGGGTGTACTGCTCGTGGCCGGGGGCGTCGCCAATGATGAATTTGCGCGCCTCGGTGTTGAAGTAGCGGTAGGCCACGTCGATGGTGATGCCTTGTTCGCGTTCGGCGCTCAGGCCGTCTGTCAGCAAGGCCAGATCGGTCTCGCCCTGGCGTTGCACACCGGCCAGGTGGTCTTGCAGCACGGCCTTGGTGTCCACCAGCAGGCGTCGTCCACGCTGCCGCAAGTGATGAAGCGCAGGGCATTCTGGGTGTTGGAATTCATGTCTTCTTGGCCTCCAGCGCTTGATGGACGTGTGTTTTCAGCTACAGATTTGGCGGTCATCAGAAGTACCCGTCTTTCTTGCGTTTTTCCATGGATGCTTCGCTGGTCTTGTCGTCCATGCGGGTGGCACCGCGCTCGCTCACGTCAGCGGCCAGGGTTTCAATGACGATGTCTTCAGGCGTCGCTGCCGTGCTTTCCACAGGGCAGGTGCAGGTGATGTCGCCCACGGTGCGGAAGCGCACGTCGCGCACAACCACCTCTTCGCCCTCACGCGGGGGGGTGGGCGTCATCAGAGAGCCGCCGCCCACGCCGGTCAGGCCGACGATCAACCCCACCCCGAAACCCGCCACGATGAAAGCCATGTCTTGCAT
>JAIFMP010000071.1 GCA_020048405.1 Hydrogenophaga sp. | reverse complement strand
CGTTGGTCAAACGAGGTGTTCGCCAGCAGGTGATCACGCCAATTGACGCGCCCGAGCATTTTCAATTGGAAGCGGTCGTGGAACGAAGCGCGCGCAAGCAGGCAAAAGACAGTCCGTTAATCCGGGCGCTGGGGCTGGCACATTATTGGCAGAGGTTGCTGGACGAGGGTAAGTACCGGTCGCTGACGGAAATTGCCGCATTGGAAGGCATCGATCTCGGTCAGGCAAGCCGGACAGCACAATTAGCTCGACTGGCTCCCGAAATTGTTCAATCTTGTCTGTCAGATGGTCGTAGCGGTCCAAATTTGGAGCAGTTGGCTCGGGTATGTCTTGCTGGCAGTTGGGATGATCAATCGTCACTCATTCCAAATAGACCGCGCGGTCGGCAATAGTTTCAGAAACCGGTAAGTGTGCTCTTCGCGTCTTTCTGCCACAAACCAGCCACTCAGCCGGAGCCCGAAATGTCAGCCATGTGGCGGGGATTCCACGAATCAGTGCACCCGTCATTGGTTAGCAGCGGTCCTGGAATATCGTTCAGTCGACAGGCTGGACTTCATCACGAAGCAATCATTTACCAGCTACAACGAATCACCCCCCGGCTAAGTGGCCGACAGTTCGCGGGCGCTGCAGCTGTCACAAATAGTACGTACCCAACGCCCTTGGTGCGGTTTCCCAGACCGACCGCAAATCTGGCATATACGCAAGCTTTCTTTCTCATCTTTCAAAATTTGTGCCCGCAGTTCATTTGACAGCTGGCCATTGACATAGAAGCGCAAGCCCCCCATCTTTTCTTTAATCTGACCGATACGTGGCCAGCTTTCCACAGCCACTCCCTGGACACGCAAAAATTCAATTTCGTTTTCACATGCATGACTCAAGCGGTCAACCAGGGCAAACCAGCCATCGCCGCATTCGATACCCCACTTATCAAATGGTGCTGTGTCATCCACCAATCGATCGTGAAAATCTGGAAACATTTCCGCCAAAACAAGACGTTTTCCTGGCTTTCTGAATAGCTTTGGGTAACGCTTGAATATTGTTGCTTGTAATTCAGGTTTCATCGAACCACTTAAAAAGTTTCCGCCCATCGCTCCCAGAATCCTGGCTCATCGTGGGCTGTGTTTTTCTTGGCCAGTTCGAGTGGGCAACAGCACAAATCTGCTTCGGGGTAACGCATGCTGCCGTCAGGTAACTCAAGAAACGTCTGTAAAGACTGAAACGCAGGCAGCTCGTTGTCGAATGGCACATCAACATAGATTTGCCCTCTGTAGCCTCCCATCTGATCAACATCAGCGAACGAGCCACAACACTGCCAGCCAATGCCTTGTGTGTTCAGCCAGTCAATGACGTGTTGACGTACGGGCCGTGCTTTCCAATCAAAATCAAAGAAGTCAATGCAAGCTTCGTCATTCGGTTTGTCAGACACAGGCGGATGAAACTCGACGTACAAAACGTCGCGCTTCTTTTGACGTGCAATGGCATCAATATGCTCAATCAGCATGGGCATGGTAGCTCCAGGTAGTGCCTATTGCAGTGGGCAGCTTTATTGCAAAACGGAGGTAGTATCAATCCTCGTCGGAGTCACAGCCAGCCGGTCCATCAGTTGCAGTCGAGCCTCAAACGCAGCCAATCGATTGGCATAGGGCTCCGGCAAACTTTGCTCGGTAATGTCTTCAATACCCAACCACGATGCGAACCTGCTGGTGGACACTTCACCGCACTCAACCAGTTCCTGCGCAATCTGCATAAAGACCGCGCTGTTCTCATTTAGTAGCTCCTTGGCTCGGGCATATTGCTCAACAAGAATGGCTTCAATACAAGGGTTGGTCATGGCGACGTCTGTATTCATGTTTTCGTTGCTCATTTGTACTGTGTCCGTTTTGCTCAAACGATTGTCAAAGCCGTGTTGGCGCACAAATTTTGAGGCTGTTGCCGTTACTTTTTCCAGATCACTTTTTGCACCCGTTGTGCTTGCATCCTCACCAAAAACCATCACTTCAGCAGCGCGACCGGCCAGTCCAACGCATATTTTGTCCAGACAGTTTTGCCGCGACATAACGCGCATTGGGGCAAAACTGGCATAACCGCCGTCAAACGACGCGACGTTGATTTTGAGCTCTTGAGGCGGTTGGCGAAACAGCAATCCGTAAAGCAAACCATGTCCCGCCTCATGCACCGCCAGTAGGGCGCGAAAATTCGGGTCAGTGCGCTGCTTGAGTTGGTTGAGTTCAAACCTGACTGGGTAGGAAACACTGTGGTTTCCGAATCGAACCCACAAATTTTGCCTAGCTTGATCCAAAGTCACCAACGGTCGATCATGGGTCGTTGCACCCTGCTCAATTGCCCACAGTGTTGCATTGACCAATGGGGCGCTCAGGATCGCGTGGATGGACGAAAACAGCGGGCGCGTTCCTTGTGATGGGAAAACAGCATTGCTGTAGATTTCAGTTTTTATTTGGGGGTCAAGTTCAAACCGAAGTTGCGATGTCTGCTCGATATCGTGCAAATAATTGGCGCACGATTTCTCAATGAGCTTTTGGTAAGTGGCGCGGCTGAAGCTGGGGTAAATCACATGCTCGTTGCCAAGGCGGGCAATTTGCTCTGGCTTGAAGCGAGTATTCAACGCCTTTTTGACATCAATGATTGAGAGTTTTTTTGTTAGTGCATGAAAGATATCGGCATCAGTGTCGCAGTCTTGTACGCTTTTGGCGGTGTCTTCATACATTTCATCCAGATTGCCCGACACGAAAATTAGCAGTTTGCTGTAGTCGGTCTCCCACGCCGAGGATTGCTGGCGAAACGCGTGAAGATGCGACTGCACATGGTCAGCCGTCCACGCCATGATGTCCATCAACGGCTCTTTGAGTTTTAGGCAACGTTTAAGTGCACGCGCTTCATAGGGCTTGAGTTTGAAGTTGAGTGGTACGGTGTCGCTGTCCCCAGGCTTCTCACGCTCTTGGTCGTAATGCGAATCTGCCAGCGTGTATTCGATGTCGCTCATGAAGGACAGCGCTGGCGGCAGCCGCCCGTCAGACAGCAGGGTCCACACATCCTGGTAGCGTTCAACTTTCACGTCTTCACCTTTGGCGCTGACGGTACGAAAGCGTTGAAACTCGTCCAACACCAGGATACCCGGCGCACCCTCCTTGATGCCCGAGTCGGCCAACATGCCTGAGATACTGTTGGAGCGATAGCCAGATCCGTTGCTGAAGCCGTCCATCTGCACTTCAACAAAGCGGTCATAGAAACCCAACTTTTGGGCGATGGATCGTGTCAGTTGCGTTTTTCCGGTGCCAGTCAGTCCCCATAGACAGATGATGACCGGCCGGTTAATCAAGTCTGGCAATACATACCAGGCGCGCATGGATTCAATGACACGGTCAATGGCATCGTCAATGCCAAAAAGTTCAATTTTCAGTTCCCCAGCCAACTTGGCTAGTTGTGCGCTGCTTTCAGTGATGCGCGCATGCAGCGAAGAAGACAAACCTTGTTCGATGAGTGGCGCGATGTTCGGGCTGATTGGATTGAGCATTTGAACCTCTTTTTGCTGTTGTGAGATTCAATTGTCTTGATATGTGCGTCAATTTGTGACGCACATATTACCCATCAAAGTCCAACACAATCACTGAAAAATCATCCGTACCGCCCGCACGGCGAGATGCTTTACAGGCATTTAACAAATCATCTTCTCCATGGTTGACCAACAGATTGGCAATTTGCGTGTCGCTCAAAACCTCATTGAGCCCATCGCTGCACAGCAACAGACGCTCGCCAGGCTGCATTGCATGGCTGACAACGTAGACCTTGAAATCATCAAACTCGGCATCGGCGATGAACTGGGACGTGAGTCCGCGCATGAAACTGGCAGCAGTTTCGGACTGCGCTTGCGTAATTTCACCATCGTCGATCAAATCGTTCAGGAAACTATGGTCGCGACTCAAAAGTTGCACATTAGGTGCACTGGCATCACCCGCAAACAAATACGCCCTCGAATCACCGACATTGAAAATGGTGGCTGCATTGCCAAAGATGCGCACCCCTACCAGCGTCGATGCCAAGCCATAAAGTGCGGTGTTGGCACTGAGCGCGACATAGTCTTGCTGCATCAGTTGAAGCAACGCAGACAGGGATGCATTGGTCGGAGCCGTGACCAGGCGGGTGCGGAGCAGCTCCAACAAGCTACGACTGGCGGTACTTGGAAGCGTGCCACTGGATACGCCGTCCGCTACTGCAAAATAGCGTGGTGATGATGCATCAACAGTGCCACTCTCGCGTACTCGGCCTTGATGGACTTTGCCATCGAGCAGCACGGCATCTTCGTTGTGGGCTTTGCCGATGCCGCGTTGGCTGAAGGCGTTAAAGGCTATCTGCATCGGCCATTCCACTCGCGCCATTCCGTCCACCTAAAGACTCTTCAGGAGCACATTCTTCATTGCTTTGTCGTGCTCAGTAATACTTACTGTATCCCAGCGCGCGGATTTCATCATTAGGTGCTGCTTCACGCTATCCATGATATTGTTTTGGTAGTATTCCTTTTTTGCCTCAGGCATGAAGTTGCTAAGGCGTGAATTCTTGCTGTGGCTGATCAAGCATAGGTTGCCGAATAGATTCAGTGTTTCGGGCGGCAATGAAGCATGCCCTTGCATGGGATTTTGTGGATAGTAGTGCTCTACCGAACTGCGAAAGGTGAACTCGTAGGCATTAATTTTGCTGTCAATTTTTCCGTTTTCAAGCCAAAGCAGGTAGTCCAAATAATTGAACACAAGATTGTTTTGAATATTTCCGAATGACAGTTGGAACAGCAGATCATCGTCAGAAAAATCTTCGCGACGTGCATGACACGCGCTCTTATTCTCATAAATAATTTCGAAATACTCTTTTCCACCGTTCGGCGCTAAAAACCGGTCAAAAACAAACGCTTTCGCCACTGATTCCAAATGACCCAAGTATGCCGGGGCCAATTTGTCTTTAGCGTAATACAGGGCGGCGTTCAGCCAATGTTTGTACACCAGAGTAGGAGTCGAAACATGGAAAGCGGACAAAAGCATGAGGATCCGCCGGTTCGTATCGTCATCACTGAAAGTATTCACGTAGCTTCCACGGCCTGACCCTTCGTTCCACTTGAAGCGTTTCAGACTCCAGCCATCATTTTCCTTTATGTAAACTCTCTTGATCACATAACGATCGAAAAGGTATTTGCACTTTAGCAGGCCGAAGGTGAAGCCCTTTACTCTTTCAATGCGATCTTCAGGTTTGAGTAGGTGATCTTCAAATATTGGTAGGAGCCTCTTGTCATCAAGGGGAATGTCCTCTTTTTTCAAAATCCGCAACACATGTAAGAGGAAATTGGGGAAATTAATTACCGTGTTGAAGCGCTCCGGTGATTCATCGTCCTTGTCCTTCTTGCTCACGACAAATTGGGCTTGCTCAATGATTTCATTGAGAGTTAAGGCGGTACTCGACCTTGAACCAGTATCAACAGGTGCCTGCAACGCCTTTTTTAGTCCATCGAAACCACTAACCTGTAATTTGCTCCAGTCCCTCTCGCCAAAGATCGCGTTGCGTTGTGTTTGAGTAAATCCCATCTGCACATACTTTTCCATGTTGGTGCAGGCTTCCCATACTTCGTGAAGACAGTTTTTACTTTCCTCACGATCCTTCTCTTCGTCGATTTCGTTAAGTACCTCCAACATCCGGGACTTAAGAATCTCGTGCTTTTCCAGTTGTTCACCACGGCTGTTCATGATTTCGAAATAATGATTCAAATCAGTGTCTTGGGGCACCTTGACCCGCATGATTTGGACTTTCTCAAACAAGAAACTAGAGAAACTTTTCCAAGCGAGATTATTCGCCTTGAACTTATGAGTACGTTCATATTCTTTGAGCTTTAGCGGCAATATCTTTTGGATAAGCTGATAGCCATTGAGAATGGAAGTGTTGATATCATTCATCCCAAGTTTCACTGGAGATTCGTCCTCGAATCTTCCCTCAAAGATCGCTTCAAATGTCCTGCGCGAATGTTCCCGGCTTTCAAAGTGAATCCTAAGATTCTTATACCATGCGAAATCGCCTTCATCGATATTCTTGCGATTCTTGAGATACGAGGCCAGCAGGGAGAGTGTCGTCAACCTTTGCTGTCCATCGATTGTTTCGTAAACAGTTGGTTGGGAATCGGGCCGTTCATATACGACTAAGGTACCAATGTAGTAATTTTTTCCTTCAGGAAGGTAATCGATGATGTCCTGAATCAACTGCGTTATCTCACCCTCGTCCCAGGCAAAATTTCGCTGATACATAGGAATAATGTAATTCACGCCTTCTTCGTTCAATAGCTGTTTGATGGAAAGCTGCAGGGGAATGTTGCTACTCATAAATACCCCATTTCCTTGAAGAGAGTCTCGATCTCTTCGGCTTTTTTCGATGATTTGTTTGGATCGATGGTCGGCAGACTAAAATTGATAAAGTCACTTGGCCGACTAGATTCCTTGATTAGCCAAAAAAGATTGTTGTTTTCCAATACATGGTTGTCCATGCTTGCGAGTTGAACTACCTGCATTTTGATACGCAGGCTGTATGCCCATATGAATATCTTCTCGATGGCCCGGGACATTTCCACATTACCGAATTTATCTATGTAATAGATTAGTAGGCAATCGAGAATTGTGCGTACGTAGAGATCTCCAGTGCGGTTTCGCCCGGGGTAAGTATTGATCGTAATAATTATTTTTTTTTGCATAACCATCTAGACTCTCATTTCCAATAAGCTCATAGAAGCGCTTCGATCCTTTTTTGATCCGAGAAATTTTCTCTTGATAATGGGCTGTCATCTCAAAGAACCGGCGGCCATTAATAATTATCTGATCCAAATGAAAGGGAAATCCCAGCGTGATGGCATCGATCCTTCGTTCATATTGTTGGTTGTAGTGATCGACAAAATGGTGGGCCATCCGAAGTTGTTGAACATACGGAAAATGGGCAACTGTCTCGATATTGACGCCCTTGAACATGGGCGTGTCATCTTTACCAAAGTAACGAGCCGAAGTCCCCCTAGACCAGTTACGGATGCGATACAAGTACTGTGAAAAGAGTGATGCCAGCTCATCGGTTTGGATACTTTCCCAACAGGCGACTGTGCTGGCTTTCAACTGCTCGTCACCTCGGCCGAATTCACGTAAATGATATGCCTTGAGCAGGTCGTGTGGTTCCAGGTCCCTTCCTCGCGCATTCTGCGAGTCGAAAAACTGGAAGGCTTCTGAGACATCAGTAAGTGAGAATGTCACCACCTCGCATTTATTCAACAAAAAGTCAATAATATCTTCTGTAAAGTCCGAGCGGAAGACGATTCGTGAAATTTCGCGAAAGTTGTTTTGAATATTAAACTTTGAAACCTCATTTACAAAGCTTGGGTTCGGCATCACCCTCGCAAGCGTTTCTAATTGTTCATTCAGGTCTGATCGTTCGAGTTTTTTTATACGAATTTTTTTGATTAGGGCTTGAACGGTCAACACCAAGCTGATGGTTCGTTGCTGACCGTCGACAATGTTTCTTTTAGAAGCATCGACTTGGTGAAACACAATTGTTCCGAGGCGGTAAGATGATTTATCCTTGTGCGTTGCAATATCGGCGAACAATTGATTGATGTTCTTGCCCGTCCATTTGTATGGGCGCTGATATTGGGGAATCGCGAGGCCTGGCTCAGCAAGCAGCGCCCTGACGCTTATGATTTTTCTGGGCAGCTCAACAAACTCCGTAGTTCGGGCGATGGGCGCGGATTCTGTCGTCATAATTTTTTACACTCATTCTTCCATCAAATAGGTCTCACGCATTCTTACTTGTCCGAAGCGATGGTTTGTCGGTGCACGTCTCTCACCGCATCCCCAAATCCCTGCAACCACCAGTCGAGCATAGCCGTGTCCATCACCGTCGCCGTAATCTCATACGAGTCATCCAGTTCCACTACCTGTTGATCGACCGATAGCGGGCATTCCACAACGTGTAGCCCGGCACCTTTCTCAATCCGCAAACTCAGGCGAATCTGCGTGCCGTCGCCGTAGCCAAAACGCCCATCGTCGTCGAATTGCTTGAGGTCGAAGTCTTTGGGGCGCTCAAATGTCAGCATTGAAGGCTTGGCCGAGAGCATCCGATGCAGGGCTAGGCATCTTTCGTCGTCATAGCCTTCGTACCGGCAGACAAGATACATGCGCGGCCCCTGCTGGGCCAATCCCAGTGGCATGACTTTGGATGTCGTTGTTAGACCTGCCGCATTTTTGTATTGCACATCCAGCCATTGGTTGCTATACAACGCATTGCTAACCTGCTCAAAAACACCAGCATCCACCTTGGGTGGCAACAGCGGTTGACTGGTGCTGACCACGCGCACCTTGTCCAGCCATTCGCGTTCAAGGTGGTTGCTTTCAGTGTCGTCCAGACGACCACGTGCCTGGCTGAAGAACCCTTCCATGGACTTCATCAGTCTGGCAGGCAGCAAGCTGCCAAGCTGTTGCTCTGCCAGCGTTAGCAGCAAAGATTCCTGCGGACTCAGCGCACCTGTGGTGATCCCCTTTGCAGATTCTTTCCAACGATATCGGAAAGGCTTGCTACTTTCATCACGCTCGATGTCCAGCGCCTTGAAGTCGGGGTCAGACAATGTTTCGAGCAGGCGCTGGATGGTTCGCAGTTCCCGCGTGTACTTGGTGTCGGTGTCAATCAACTTCTGCCGCAGCTCCGAAGCGGTGACGGCCCGGTCTTTTCGGATGCGCTTCAATAATTCAAGCGTGAGCTGCAATGTTTCCAACGAATCAGGGCGCTTTGACATGATAGTGGCCAGTTAGAGTTTCAATTCAGTGCGGCCTGCAAACACTTGCCACAGGCGCACCATGGCATAGGTGTCCAGCTTGCAGTAGGCCAGCAGTTGCCTCTTGATTTGGTTCTTCCGCTCTAAGGTGGTGCTGGGGTGAATAGCTTCCAGAAAAGCTTCCATAGCCGTGCCGCCATCTTGCACGCCATCCAGCGCGTCGTAGCGCAGTTCGGGCACCACGGCGGGCAACACCTTTTTGATGCTCCAACTTCCCTGTTGACTGGGGTGGTAGTAGCGTTCTCTGGCGATGGGCAGTAAATCAACTACGCGGGCATTGATGGCCAGCAGTTCGTCGCTCAAACCCGGATAACGCGTGGCAAGCTCGCAGATACGTGATGTCTCAAACGCAGCGTTATAGACATAAACCGGGCCACTGGTATCGCAGCTTTCGATCAAAGCCTTAGCAAATGGCTCAGATGGATCACCGCCGGAGAGATCAAGAAACTCGGTGTGGTCAAGCTGACCAGATTCAGACAGGGTGTGCAGGCTGAACTGGAATGTGTTTTGCTGGTATGGCCGCGTCCCTTTCCAAATGGGTACTGCAAACTGGATGGTCTCAAAGTCCAAAAAATAGGCGGGCAACGGGTGCATGGCCAAATCGGCGGCTGCACCTTCGGCATCAAAGTAAACCGTATTGACCAAGGTGTGTGCCTTTACCCGCAGTTGTCTGGGATTGAGAAGATCATCATCCACATCGGACAGTTCAATCACGCCCTGTGCCGCCAGTGCTTTCGCTTTGGCACCAAAGTACGGCAGCCAGTGGATGGGGTACTGTGCTTTGGGCGCATTTCGGCTGCAGTAGTCATAAAAACCGCAGGCATAAGGGGTGTCGCAATGCGATCCTGTTTCTATAGCGGGTTCTGCAAGATTGGCAGCCGTTTGCTGTGCTTTTCCTATCCAGTCTTTGACCTCTTCGGTGCGCGAGAAGGCTTCTGCTGTCAGATCGGCCTCGACCAAGAGTCCGCTGTAGTCATCATTACCTGGGTAAGTCCAAGAACTGTCAATGTGCGCCAACGCAATGCTGTGCAACGCAACGCCTGCCGACTGGGCCACAAAGGCTTGTATCGCCACGTCGTCGCGGTGATAGTCCTTGACGCTGGTAGATGATTTGACTTCTACCATGTGCCAAACCTTTTTGCCTTCAACAAGCTCTGGCAGCATGACATCGGCAAATGCCAACGCGCCACCGGCACAGAACCCAGCCTCAAAAATGGGTTGACTGAGCTTGACTAACTGCTCGCTGCGCTCAAACGCTTGTTTGAAACCTTCGCTTTGCACGTCAATCAGGGCACCCAGGTTTTTCGGGTCATAAATTTGTCGGGCAATGTCGCCGACCTGATGGCCTATTTGAAAGCTGGTTTCGGTGGCCGCCGAATCCTCGCGCAAGTCAGGCCTTTGAATCTCCAGCCACAGGCGCTTAGGACACTGGCGCAAGGCCAGTAGTTTTGATTTTGAAAAATTACGCACCTCGCATCCTCTCGTAGATATTTTTTAGTCTATGACCCATCCAGCCTCCAGCAATGCATCCACACATTCAAACCGGCGCTGGTCGTCATTCTGTAGGCCATACAAAATGAAACAGCCTTTGCATAGATCATCGTAGGTTGCAAAGGCAAAGCCCAGCGTGGCGTGTTTGAAATGCAGTCGACCATCTTGTGTTACGGGTAACTGCTCAAGGGCTACACGGGTTTGCCGCTGCAAGGCTGCGGACCAGTTGAAGTGTGATGTCATCGTTTACGTTGAAGAATTGACTTAATTGTCGCGGCCCCTACGTCATATCGCGTCGCACAGATGCGGATACTTGAAGAATCGACCACGCAATTACTGGAAAACCATGAAATTCATCGACGTTTACTACACCTCAAAACAGGTTTCCTGCCCAGACAGTTCATCACCGAGCCCACGCAAGCCTGAGTGGGCCGTGAAGGAATGGCTGTATCGGAAGCTGCCTGTGCGTGTGATCGAACCTGCTGCAGCAACGCGCGATCAAATCGCCTTGGCGCATCACCCACGTTATGTCGATGGCATTCTGAGTTGTGAATTGATGAACGGGTTTCGGGGGCTGCAAAAAGAGGTGGCGCTATCTTTACCCTGGACCTGTGGTTCATTTTTATCAGCGGCACGGGCGGCACTGGAAAACGGTCTGGTTGCTTGCTCACCCACGTCTGGATTTCACCACGCTGGCTTGAAAACCGCCTTTGGCTACTGTACGTTCAATGGTTTGATGGTGGCTGCCCTCAATTTGCATGCAGAGGGAAAAGTGCAGCGGGTTGGAATTCTTGACTGTGATCAGCACTTTGGTGATGGCACAGAAGAGATCATCGCTGCAAAACAGCTTGGCTGGATCCGCCACGTTTCCAAGGAACGCAGTGATCCAGAAGATGCCGAACCATTTTTGGATCAGTTGCCACGAGTGATGCGGAGCTTTTCTGATTGTGATTTGCTGATGTACCAAGCGGGTGCTGACCAGCATGTGGATGATCCGTTGGGTGGATTTCTCACCACCGAACAACTTGCAAGACGTGACCAAATCGTGTTCTCTGAGGCCAAGGCCATGGAAATTCCGGTGGTTTGGAATCTGGCCGGTGGCTATCAGGAGCCCGTTCATGAAGTTCTCAAAATTCACAATGCCACTATGCGGGCGTGCATTGACGCTTACCTTTAAATATCCAAAATGTTAATGGTCAGAGTTGCCAACCGGATTTGAATGGCCGCTGCACTTTCCATGTCATTCATGCGAAATGGTTGGCTTTGCGAGGCACGTCAATAACGTGTGGCCATGGTGGAAAAACGCACCAAATTAAGGCATTCTCTGTTCTCTGTCGCTACCGCCCACCAATCTCCAATTACAAAACACCCCCGCATAAGTGGTTGATTTCATTGAAGGTGGTCTCTTGAATAGTCAAGAGACAAACAGAGAACAGAGAGAGAAAACGCGGGTTTTTACGCCAAAAACGCCCGAAATGACGCAATTTCAGGAGCAGAACACTCAAGAGGCAGTTGCCGTAAGTGTTTGAAAACGTT
>JAIFMP010000031.1 GCA_020048405.1 Hydrogenophaga sp. | reverse complement strand
CCAGTGTTTGGTATCTCGCGTCTTCTTTTTCCATGCCGGATACGAGTCCAAGATCACCCAGTAGTTCAATCTTTATGAGGCCTTATCAATAGGTTGGCGTTGTTGCCTTCGAGCGCAAGCATTCGCCCTAGTTTGTTGTTGCGCTCGTACAGCTCAAGCTTGACCCCGCTGGCCAGCTTGACGGACGACACGCGGTCGTTCCAACCCGCTGGCATGGCATTGGCTTGGCTGGCTGATACGCAAAGGCTGGCGCCGCCGTAGTTGATGTGTTCGAAAAGGCATACATCGCCAGCTTGCACGGGTGCTGGTGCTGGTGCTGGTGCTGGTGCTGGTGCTGGTGCTGGTGCTGGCGCTTGCGCTGGCAGGAAGCATTTCTTGGCTTGGTTCGGCGCTGGGTCAGTACCAAATGTGTGGTTGCCACACTGCACTGGGCTGCTGCTGAATGTTTTCAACACAAATCGACTGCCGCTGCCATAAGCCACCTCCTGGCTTCCAGCTAACCTGCAATTGCTTTGTTCGGGGCTTGAGCCTGTATTCAGTTCGACTGCACAGGCTGTGACCTGGAACTGCTTGCCCTGGATGGTTTGTGTGGCTGCGTCTGCCCAAGTGGGGCTCAGTGCCAGGGCTGCAGTGCCCAACAAAGACAACCTTGACGGCGGTCTGCTCGATCGGATAGCGGTCATCGCGGTACTCCTTGGAAAGGGTTGACTGCGATCGACGACCAGCCCCAACGCGCATGGGGCCACCGCGCACCGTGTGAACCCCGCTGTCATGGCTGCACCGAGGTGCAGCTTTAGACCGGAAGCTTTGCGACGCCGCTTTTCAGCGGGTGTGCCAGTGTCAATTGCGCGTTCAATGTAAGCGAGACTTTCTGCCGGGGCAAGGCCAAATGTTCCGTGGTGAACATCTGCGCCGTCTGTCAGCCCTGCACCAACCGTCCGTCCACCAGCACCAGTTGGCGGTCGCAGCGTTGCGCCAGGCGCGGGTCGTGGGTGACGATCAGGCAAGCGCTGCCGTGGTCTTGGTTGAACTCGCGCAGCAGGGCAAACACCTCGTCGGCGCTCACCAGTGGGCTCGTCGGCCAGTATCAGCCGGGGTTGCAGTGCCAGTGCACGGGCTATGGCCACGCGCTGCTGCATGCCACCCGACAGCTCGCCTGGCCGCTTGTGCGCTGCGTCTTTCAGTCCCACCCGAGCCAGCAATTCGCGCCCGAACGCTTCGGCCTTGGCGGTGGCCTGGCCCTGCTCGATGATGGATGGCAGCATCACGTTTTCGAGAGCGGTGAACGCGGGCAGCAGGTGGTGGAACTGGAACACAAAGCCGATGGTGCGGCCGCGCAGGCGGGTGATTGCCGCGTCGTCCAGTGCCTGCGTGGGCTGGCCTGCAATGGTCAGCGTGCCCGAGGTGGGCCGCTCCAGCAGGCCAATGATGTTGAGCAACGTGCTCTTGCCCGAGCCCGACGGGCCGGTGAGGCCTACGAACTCGGCCTGTGCCAGCGCCACGTCAATGCCGTGCAGCACCTCAGCCTCCACCGGTGTGCCCAGGTGGTAGCTTTTGCGAATGCCTTGCAGGCTCAAAATATCAGTCAAATAAGGCTCCAACGCTTTTCTGTATTAATTTTAAAGCTATTTATTTAAACCATCTTCGGTGTGCCAACTTGGTGCATTTTGGGCCTGTGTGTTCGTTTGATTTAAATCAAGCCTGCAGCGCAATGTGTCCCTGTTTGCGGGTTAACCCTTGAAAATTCGGCACTTTCCAGCGACTCCTACTGCCCGAGTGTGCCCATGTCGAAACTGTCTGTTGCATTGCCCTCTGTCACCCAGCGCGAATTCGAGCTGATGGAGGGCACCACCCTGGTGTCCACTACCGATCCGCAGGGGCGCATCACCCACTGCAATACCGAATTCGTGAAAGCCAGTGGCTTTGACTATGACGAACTGCTGGGCCAGCCCCACAGCATCGTGCGCCACCCCGACATGCCCCCCGAGGCCTTTGCCGACATGTGGGCCACGGTCGGTCGCGGGCGGCCTTGGAGTGGCATCGTCAAAAACCGACGCAAGAACGGCGACCACTACTGGGTGCACGCCAATGTGTCGCCGGTCATGAAGAACGGCAAGCCCTCTGCCTACATGTCTGTGCGTCTGAAGCCCACGCGTGCGCAAATCGCCGGAGCTGAGGCTTTGTACGCGAAGGTGGCACAGGAACGTGCCTCGGGACACCACACCTTCAAGATCCACGCTGGTGGCGTGCGCCCCCTGGGGTGGCGCGATGCGCTGGGGCGGCTGCACCGCCTGAGCCTGGCGCACCGGTTGACTCTGGCCTTGGCCGCCTGCCTGGCCCTTGGCATGACACCTGCGGTATGGCCTGGCCTGGTGGGCGCGGACTCGACCGGCCTGCCACTTTGGGCATGGCAGATGCTGCTGTTTGTGTTGGGGGGCACAGCCGTGATGGCATGGCTGAATCGGACGGTCCTGCGCGAGTTGTCGTCTGCCGATCGTCTTGCGTGTGATGTGGCTGGCTGCAACCTGAACGGCACCATGGATTTCAAAACCACCAGTCCTCTGGGCTCGCTGATGCGCCGCTTGTGGCTCATCAACCTCAACATGCGTGCCGTCGTCACCGACGTGCGTGGCGAGGTTGACGGAATGGTCGACAAGGCGCGCGACATCTACCAGGGCAGCCAGGAGCTGGCAAGGCGCACCGAGTCTCAAGCCAGCGGCGTGGAAGAAACATCTGCCTCGGTCGAACAGGTGTCCGGCACGATCCGCCAGACCGTCGAGACGGTGAACGACGTGGCGCAATTAGGCGTCGAAGCCTCGGCCGAGGCCACACGCGGTGGTCAGGCCGTGGACGCGGTCTCGCATTCCATGCACGAAATCCAGTCGGCGTCGTCGAGAGCCTGGCCTTCCAGACCAATTTGCTGGCACTGAACGCGGCGGTGGAGGCCGCCCATGCGGGCGAGCAAGGCCGGGGTTTTGCCGTCGTGGCGGGTGAAGTGCGGCTTCTGGCGCAGCGCAGCACGCAGGCCGCACACGAAATCCGCGATCTCATCCAGGCCTCGCTGACCGAGGTGGACAAAGGCACCGCCACAGTGGACCGTGCGGCCAGCACCATTCGGCACGCGGTGGGTTCCGTGGAGAAGGTGAGTGTGGTTTTGCAGCAAATCACCGATGCGGCCAGCGAGCAGGCCCAGGGCATGGAGCAGATCAAGACGGCGTGACACAGGAAAACGCCCAGCAGGCCGATGTATCTGCCCGAGCCTGCCAGGAGCTGGAGCGCAAGGCCGATACGCTGCAGCGCGCGGTACTGATCTTTCAACTGACCACCTGACCCTGCAACGGAAACTCGCACTCGGATTTCGACTTCAGAGGGCTGGATCAATCGTTTGGTAGCTCATGGTGCGGTCACTGGTTGAAGAATGGTGCCGATTCGGGCGGGCCATTGCTGCCAGGGCAGGATGTCGGCGGCATCGCTCACCATTGGCTGCTGGCCGCCGTACACCAACAGCGGGCTTGGTGCCGGAGGAGTGGTGTGTGAAGAAGACGCATCGGCAGCCGGGGTGCGTAGGGCTTGGTACTTGCGAAGGGCTTTGAACCAGTCTCCGGCCACGGTTTGCCCGGCTTTGAACTCCACGGTCAGGGCCCCCTGGGGCTGGTCGATGAGCAAGTCCACCTCGGTGCCGATCTTGTCGCGCCAGAAAAAAAGCTGTGCATCCAGCCGCCGGTGCAGGCTGGTTTTCAGGATTTCGGCCACGGCCCAGGTTTCAAACAAGGGGCCGCGCATGGGGGAAATGGCCAGCTCATCAGCACTGCGGATGCCCGTCAGCCAAGCTGCCAGCCCAGTGTCAAAAAAATACAGCTTGGGGCTTTTGGTGAGCTGTTTGCCGAAGTTGATGTGGTGCGGTGGCAGCAAAAACACCAAATAGCTGGCTTGCAGCATGGACAGCCAGCCTTTTGCCGTGTGGCTACTGATTCCGCAGTCGGCAGCCAGAGAAGACAAGTTGAGCACTTGCGAGGTGCGTGCCGCACACATGCGCACAAATGTGCGAAAGGTTTGCAGGTCGCGCACCTGGGTCATCTGGCGCACATCGCGTTCCACGTAGGTGCTGAAGTAGTCGCCCAGCCAGACGTTGGCTGGCACGCCCCGGTCCAGCGGCACGGGGTACAGGCCCTGCCACAGCATGTTTTCCAGTGGCCCCTGGGCCAAGGCCGTTGCCGGTGTGCCTGCCGGGGCGGCTTGCAGCTCGCCCAGCGTGAAGGGCAGCAACTCCAGCAGGCCCACCCGCCCGGCCAAGGTCTGACTGATTTGGCTGCGCAGGCCCAGTTGCTGCGAACCTGTCAGCACCCAGGCTCCCATCACCCGGTCGCGGTCCACCACGGTTTGCAGGTAAGAAAACAGCTCGGGTACCCGCTGCACCTCATCCAGCACTGCGCCCGCCGGGTACAGCGCCAGAAATCGGCGCGGGTCAGACAGGGCGCTGTCGCGCACGTCCGGGTCTTCCAGAGACACATATGGCTTGCCCGGAAAACAGGTTTGCACCAGCGTGGTTTTGCCCGACTGGCGTGGCCCCGTGACGGCCACCACGGGATACCACTGGGCCAGGGATTGCAGTTGGGCGGTGGCTTGGCGGGAAATCATGGCTTGCAGCATAGCAAGAAATGTCTAAATTCGAGATTGAATTTCAAATTTAGACAGATATGACGTCTGGCCGGATGCTTGCCTCCCTCAACTCCGGATGGCCTGCACCGGATCCATGCGGGCGGCGCGGCGGGCAGGCAGGGCGGCGGCGGCCAGCCCAACACCGAATGCCACCACACTGGCCATGAGCACCAGTTGAGGGTCGAGTTCGGCGGCGAACAGGGCACTGCCGTCGGGGCTCTTGAAAATGCGCGAAAACACCTGCAGCAGCGTGAAGGCCAGCCCGCTGCCCAGGGCCGAGCCCACCAGCCCCACCAGCCCGCCTTGCAGCAAAAACACGGCCATGATGCGACCCCGCCCAGCGCCCATGGCCCGCAGGATGCCGATTTCGCGCTGCTTTTGCACCACGCTCACCACCAGCACGCTGGAGATGCCCAGCGCCACGATGATGACCACAAAGCTGCGGATCAGGTTGTTGGACACGCTCTGGTTGGCCAGCGCTGTCAACAGCCCCGCGTTGGTCTGCATCCAGCTTTCCACCGTCAGGCCAGTGCGGGCGGCCAGGGCTTTTGCCACGGAGTCGGCGCCGAACAGGTCGGTCACGGTCAGGTCGATCTGTGACACGCCGCCGGGCACGTCCAGCAGGGTTTGCGCCAGGGTGAGGGTCACAAACACCCAGCGGCGGTTCAGGTCGCGGTTGCCGGTGTCGAACAGGCCGCCGATGTGCAGGGTTTCACTGCGGCCGGTGGCGGTGGTCACGCGCAGCTTGTCGCCCACGGTCAGACCGAGGTCTTGGGCCAGTTCGGTGCCAATGAGGGTGCTGGTGCCCAACACGTCGAACCTGCCTTGCGTCATGTAGCCGTCCATCTTCACGATGCGGCGGTAAGCCTCGGGGTCCACGCCCATCAGCACAACGCTTTTGTTGGCCGTGCCGCGCGCAGCAAACGCCGGGCCGGTCACCAACGGGGACACCGCCAGCACGCCGGGTGTGTCGGCAGCCAGGGCGGCCACCTGTGCCCACTGGTCGACCGGACGCAGGCGCTGGGCACGGGGCTGCACCACGGCGGTGGTGGCTGCCGGGGCCGTGCCGTCAGCCGTGGCAGGTGGCACGCGGTGGGTGAACTCTTCTGCCGGGCGCACCACGATGTGCGCCTGCGAGCCCAGCACCCGGTCGATGATGGAGCTTTGCAGCTGGTTGATGAGTTGGGTGAGGAAAATGATGACGGCCACCCCGCCCGTGACCCCGGCCAGGATCAGCACGCTTTGCATGCGGCCTTCGCGCAAAAAGCGCAGGGCCACCAGCAGCTCGAATGGCAGCCAGCGGGTGGCGCGGCCCACGGCCTGTCGGCTGGCCGCCATCACCGCCCCATGCCCGAGCCACTCAGCCGAACCGGGGTTTTTTGTGTGGGTTTGACGCGATCACCTTCTGCCACTTTTTCAGTGGCGGGCACCACGGCATCGCCTTCGGCCAGGCCGTTTTTGACTTCCATCACGCCGGTGCCGCGCAGGCCCAGGGTCAGGTTGGTGCGCGTGGCCACGCCATTGTTCAGCACCAGGGCCCACGGGGTGGCGGTGTCGGCACCGCGCACGGCACCCGCGTCCACCACCAGGGCCTGTGCCACCTGGCCCACGGTCATGTCCACCGACACGGTCATGTCGGGCTTCAAGAAAGCGGGTGGCTGTGGCACCCGAAAGCGCACTTCCACCGTGCCGCGTGCGGGATCAACGGCGGGGCTGACCCAGTCTAACGCGGCATCGAAGGGCTGGAGGGCATAGGCGTCGGCCACGGCGCGGGCGGGCAGGCCGTTGCGCAGCAGGGCCAGGTGTTTTTCATCCACGGCCACATCCAGTCGCAGGGCGCCGCTGGCTGCCAGGCTCAGCAGCACTTTGCCGGGTTGGGCCAGGTTGCCGGGCTCGGTGGCGCGGGTCAGCACCACCGCGTCCAGCGGGCTGCGCAACTGCAGGCGGGCCAGGCGGGCGCGGGCGGCCTCCACTGCAGCCTGCGCCTGCACCAGGCGCGTGGCTGCCAACACGCCCTCGGCCCCACCGGGCTGTTGGGCCTGGGCCTGGCTGCGGGCGCTGACCAGCGCGCTGCGGGCGGTGTCGCGCAGGCGGCGGGCGTCATCCAGTTTCTGTTGGGAAAAGAAGCCTTGCGCCACCAGTTCGGTGGCGCGGTGGTGCTCTGCTTCTGCGGCGCGCAGTGTGGCCTCAGCCTGTTGAAGGTTGGCCTGGGCCACGGGGCTGGCCACGCTGCCCAACTGCGCCTGGCGGGCGCGGGCCTCGGCCAGTGCGGCTTCGGCCTGGGCCAGGGTGGCCTGGGCTTCGGTGTCGTTCAGTCGCACCAACAGGTCGCCGGCTTTCACGCGATCGCCTTCGCGCACCGACACGGCCAACACAGTGGCCGTGACTTCGCTGCCCACGTCGATGCGGGCGCTGGCATTCACCCTGCCCGTGGCGGCCACGGTTTGTGTGAGGTCGGCACGTTGCACGGTTAACACCTGGGCGGCTTTGATGTGAGGTCTGAATACCTGCCACGCCAGCAGCAGGCAAATCAGCACCCCGGTGCCCAGCAGCCATCGGGTGCGGGCGGGCATACGGCGCATCACGCGCGAGAAACCGGCAGGGGCAGTGCTCAAAGGCGGGCTTTCGGGTGGTGTGTCTGTGGTCGGCATGGCGGTCCGTTCAAGCTGGGATTGTGCCTTTGTCGGTGGCTGCGCATGGGGTGTTTGGCCGGAGGGTAATCGGTTGCTATTCGTTCAAGTTGGCGTACCACGTTTGATGGTCTTGATGCATTTGGTTGGCTGCGACGCCATCCAATGCGCCACTTGTTGCATCAGGCCGTCTTCATCATCAAAGCGGTCGTGCCGACCTGGCACCAGCAGCAGCGTGGTGCTGTCGGCTTGCCCGGCCTGCCACAGCCTGTGCGCGCACGACACGGGCACCACATCGTCCTGTTCACCGTGCACCAGCAGCACGGGGCAATGTGCGCGGGCAATGTTGTTCAGGGGCGCAATGCGGTTGAACCTGTGCCCGATCACCCATTCCACCCAGCGGTTGACCAGCCAGCCCAGCGGCACGTAGGGGATGTGGTGCGCACGCAGCCAGCGGCGCATCACGTCTTCCGGGTGGTCAAAGGCCGACACGCTGACCACGCCTCGCAGGTCGTTCCGTTGCGTGGCGCACAGCAACACACCAGCCCCCCCGACCGAGTGGCCCACCGCACTGAGGCGGTGGGTGTCGGTGCCGGGCTGCAGGCGCACCCAGTCCAGGGCTGAATGGAGGTCTTGTGCGAAGCGGGGCAGCGAGCTGTGGCTGTCGGCATCGCTCTGTCCGTGGTTGCGCGCTTCGGGCACCAGCACGGCATGGCCGAGCGCGTGCAGCGTGCACGCCGCCCGCCACAGGTGGCTGGCGTTGCCACCCCAGCCGTGCAGCAGCACGGTCGCGGGTGCGGAACCCGCAGACGACAAGGCTGGCAGCCACAGCGCGTGCAGTGTTTTGCCCCCTGCCGTGGGCACGCGCACCGACTGGGGTACAGGGTCATCCGGGCGCGTGGTGGGCAGCGGGGCTTCCCGCTGGGGTGTTAGCTTGCGGCGCAGCCATGCCAGCAGCGCGGCCAATGCCAGCGCTGTGCCCAGCAGGCTGAGAGCTGCCCAGCCCACAGCGCCAATGGCCACGGGGCCCACCATCATGCCGTGGCAGGCAACGGTGTGTGGCTGTGGGCGTGGCTGCAGCCCTGTGCGCCGGCGTTGTTGACGAGGTGGTCGGCCATCTGGTCAAAGGCCATCACCAGTGCCTCGCGAAAGCGGTTGTCAGTGACCTGTTCGGCCAGCGCCATGCGCATGCACAGCATCCATTGGTCGCGGGCGCTGTGGTCGATGGTGTAGGGGGAATGGCGCATGCGCAGCCTGGGGTGGCCGCGCTTTTCCATGAACAGCTGGGGGCCGCCCAGCCAGCCGGACAAAAACTCGAACAGGCTTTGCTGGCTGCCTGCCAGGCTTTCGGGGTGTATCTGGCGAATGCCCCAGGCCTCGGGCAACTCGTCCATCAGCTCGTAAAAGCGCTGGGTGAGTTGTTGCAGTGCGGGTGCGCCGCCCAGCTTGTCATACGGGGTGGTGTGTTGGAGGGGTGTGGTGGTCATGTCTGAAAGCAATCAGGCTGCAGTGGCTGCAGGCGCAGCCGGAGCCGGGAACAGGCGAGGGGTCAGCTTCACGTACCAAGCTGCTGCTTGCACTTGCACTATGTAGGCCAGCGCAATCAGCAGGCCCACGTCGGCACCTTGGGTGCCAAACACCGACATGGCGATGGCCAGCGCAATGGACAGGTTGCGCATCACAGTGCCGTACACCAGTGCGATGCCGTCACCGCGCGGTAGCAGCGCGCGTGCCAGCCAGGTGCTGAGGGCAAAGTTGATGCCGTACAGCGCCAGCAGGGGCAGCAACAGCGTCACGATCTGGGCGGGGTGGGCCAGCAGGTCGTTGGACTTCAACGCCATGGACACAAACACAATGCCCAGCACGCCCAGCGTGGAAAACGGCGCAAATTTGGGTTTGATTTTGTGGTTGAAGTCGGCATGGCCATGGCGGGCCATCAGCACTTTTTGGGTGACGGTGCCCAGCACCAGGGGCAGGAACACCACCACTGCAATCTGCACAAACACCTGCCCCATGGGCACGGACACGACGGTGCCCATCAGGGCTTGCAGGTACAGCGGGGCCAGCAGCGAACCCAGCAGCAGGCCCAGCACGGTCATGCGCACGGCGGCGGCCATGTTGCCTTTGGCCAGCCCGGTCCAGGAAATGGTCATGCCCGAGGTGGGCAGCAGCGCTGTCAGCAGCAGGCCCAGGCGAAACCAGGGCTGGTCAGGGAAAAACAGCAGGCCCAGCGCATAACCCAGCGCCGGTATCAGCACGAAGTTGACCAGCAGGGCCAGGCCCTGGGTTTTCCAGCCCTGCAGGTGGCGCAGCTCGGCCATATTCAGGCTGACCATCATGGGGTACACCATGAGAAAAGTCAGCGGCAGGATGGCGGCTTTGAGCCACGCGGTTTCAGCGACGGCACCAAAACCCAGGCCGACCAACATGGCCGCCGGGATGCTGAGCGACAGGTTTTTTTGAATCCACTGCAATGCAGGCCACATGTTGTGTGCTCCGGTTGTGTGGGGATGTGTCAAGCTGCCACGTTGCGCAGTGCCAGCGTCCATGCCTGCATGGCATCGTTGGCGGCTTTCATGGGGGCATCCATGAAACTGATGACAAAGCGGTCACCCATGTCAGCGATGCCGATGGAGCGGGGGCGCACTGCCATCACCTGCGGGTTGGGCAGGGCATGGCCGAAGCAAAACAGCACATTGATGGCAGCCTGGATGTCGGGCGCCACGTCGCCACCAATGGCGCGGGTATGGGTGAGGTGGTCGAACTCACCAATGAAAGTGACGCGCTTTGTGCGCGCAATGCAGTCTTTGAAATACGCCGCAATCTCTGCCGCGCTGGCAAAAGTGGTTTCGGTCTTCGCCACCTCGGCCACGGTGATGGGGTACTTTTCTTGGAAGTGAAGTTGTTTCATGGTGAGTCCAAAAAGTGGGTGTTAACGGGTAGGGGAGGAGGGTGTAAAGACCGGTGTCAAATCACACCTTGAAACCGGTAGGCCATTGCGAGCGCCAGTCCGAGGCTGGTGGCCATGCCGGAAAACAACCAGCGCCAGCCCCACCAGCGCGGCACAAAGCCCACGCCAGAGACCAATCCGGCCGACATGGCCCACATCAGCAGCATGGCCAGTGTGTGGTCAGCCTCGCCCGAGGGTCGGGTGAGCAGCGGTGGGTAGACACTGATGACCACCATCAAGCCCAGGCCCACTGCCAGACTGGGCCAGCGAAGGCCTTGGCGGACGGTGGGCACGGTTTCAGGTGTTGGTTGCAAAGGGTTCATAACGAGGGGCCTCAGTGCTCTGGGGTGTTGGCACGCCCTTCGGCGGTTTCACCCCACATGGCGTTCAGTATGGCCAGCAGTACAGCAAAGCCGACTCCCAGCATCCAGGCGAAATACCACATGGTTCAGTTCCTTTCGTGAGGGGGTCAGTAGGCGGCGTGTTCGTTGTCACGCACGTATTGCTCGGTGACCTTGCCGCGCATCACGCGGTAGGCCCAGCTGGTGTAGATGACGATGAGCGGCATGAAAATCATCGTGGCCCAGAACATCAGCCCCAGCGTCAGGTGGCTGGACACGCTGTCCCACACCGTCAGGCTGGCGTTGAGCTGGGTGGACGACGGCATCACGAACGGGAACATCGCTGCGCCCGCCGTGCCGATCACGCCCACGATGGACAGTGACGACACCAAAAACGCGCTGAGCGTGTGCCGCGCCACCATCAGCCCGGCGGCCAGCAGCGGCCCCACCAGACCCAGCGCGGGCAGTGCCCACAGCGCAGGTAGTGTGGCGTAGTTGGCCCACCAGGCATCGGCACTGCGCACCACGGTTTTGGCCAGTGGGTCGGGCAAGGCGGCGGGGTCGATGGCGCTGGTGATGACAAAGCCCTCGATGCCACCCCACTTCAGCCATGCACCGGCGGCGGCAAACCCGGCCACCATCACCAGGGCGGCGCCCACCCCGGCGCGCACCGTGCGGGCCTGGATGCGCCCCTCGGTGCGGTGCGCCAGGTAGGTGGCCCCGTGCAGCGTGATCATGGCGCTGCTGACCACCCCTGCCAGCAGGGCAAAGGGGTTGAGCAGTTGCCAGAAGCTACCGGTGTAGGTGGACACCAGCATGTCGTCAAACCCAAACGGCACACCTTGGAGCAGGTTGCCAAAGGCCACGCCGAAGATCACCGGGGGCACAAAACCGCCCACAAACAGGCCCCAGTCCCAGGTGCTGCGCCAGGTGGCGTTGTGGATTTTGCTGCGGTAGTCAAACCCCACGGGGCGGAAGAACAGCGCCCACAGCACCGCCAGCATGGCCCAGTAGAAGCCGCTGAACGCGGTGGCGTACACCAGTGGCCAAGCGGCAAAAATGGCCCCGCCACCGGTGATGAACCACACCTGGTTGCCGTCCCAGTGTGGCCCCACGGTGTTGATGACCACACGGCGCTCGACATCGCTGCGGCCCACAAAGGGCAGCAACGTGACCACGCCCATGTCGTGGCCATCCATGATGGCAAAACCCACCAGCAGCACACCCACCAGCAGCCACCAGATCAGTTTCAATGTTTCGTAGTCGATCATGTCTGTGCTCCTCAGGCGTGGACGGGTTCATTGCTGTAGCGGCCCGTGCCCAGGCTGCCCGGCCCCATGCGGGCGAACTTGACCATCAGGTACATCTCGACCACCAGCAGCACGGTGTAGAAACCGATGAACCCGGCCAGCGAGCCATACAGGCTGTTCACGCTCAGGGTGGACACGCTCAGGTGCGTGGGCAACACGCCGTAAATGGTCCAGGGCTGGCGTCCGTACTCGGCCACAAACCAGCCCAGCTCGCAGGCAATCCAGGGCGCGGGCAGCATCACCAGCGCAAAACGCAGCAGCCAGGGGCGCTGGGCGCAGCCCATTTTCAGCGTGCACCAGAAGGCCCAGCCAAACAGCAGCAGCATGGCAAAGCCCAAGCCCACCATGATGCGGAAGGCCCAGAACATGGGGGTCACGCGGGGTACCGTGCTGTCCACTGCTTTCTGAATCATCTCGGGCGTGGCCTGGCTCACGTCCACCACGTATTTCTTCAGCAGCAGGCCAAAGCCCAGGTCGGCTTTGTGTTGTTCGAACGTGGCCTTGGCGTCGGCGTCGTTGCGGTTTTTCCGCAGCGCCTCCAGCGCCATCACAGCGGGAATGCCGCTTTCAATGCGCTCGCGGTTTTTGGCTTTGATCTCGTGGATGCCCGGAATTTCTTTGGTGATTGAGCGGGTGCCGATCAGGCCCATGACCCACGGAATGTCCACTTCCCAATCGTTCTTCTGTTCAGCCTCGTTGATGCCTGCAATCAGCGTCAGCGCGGCGGGGGCGGGTTTGGTTTCCCACATGGCCTCCATGGCTGCCAGTTTGGTTTGCTGGGCTTCGCCCACGGTGTAGCCCGATTCGTCACCCAGCACGATGACCGAACACACGCTGGCCAGCCCGAAGGCCGCCGCCACGCGGAAGCTGCGTTTGGCAAACTCCAGGTCACGTCCGCGCAGCATGTACCAGGCCGACACCGACAGCACGAACATGGCCCCGGTGACGTAACCGGCTGACACCGTGTGCACGAACTTGGCCTGTGCATCGGGGTTGAACACCACGGCCCAGAAGTCGGTCATTTCCATGCGCATGGTCACGTAGCTGAACTCGGCACCCACGGGGTTCTGCATCCAGCCGTTGGCAATCAGGATCCACAGCGCACTCAGGTTGGTGCCCACCGCCATCAGGATGGTCACCAGCAAATGCTGCGTCTTGGGCAGGCGGTCCCAGCCAAAGAAGAACAGGCCGATCATGGTTGACTCAAGGAAGAAGGCCATCAGCCCCTCGATGGCCAGCGGCGCACCGAAGATGTCGCCCACGTAGTGCGAGTAGTAGGCCCAGTTGGTGCCGAACTGGAATTCGAGCGTGATGCCCGTGGTCACGCCAAGAGCGAAGTTGATGCCGAACAGCTTGCCCCAGAAACGGGTCATGTCTTTCCAGATGACGTTGCCCGTCATCACGTACACGCTTTCCATGATGACCAGCAGCCACACCATGCCCAGCGTCAGGGGCACAAACAGGAAGTGGTACATGGCCGTGGCTGCAAACTGCAACCGCGAGAGATCGACGAGTTGTTCACTGATCATGGGCGGGGCTTTCCGTTGGGCTGCCGGGGGTGATCCAGGGCAGGGGGGTGTCTTGCGGGCTCACATGCACCCGGTGGTCTTTCACGAACGCCCACCACAGAACCGTGATGAGCACCAGCTTGATGGCGACCACCCAAGCCAGTTCGCGCGCGAGGTTGCGCGGTTTGCGGGGGCGTTGAAATGGCGTCATGGCAGCCTTGGCGTTTTCATGAACCATGCCAACTGGGCCAAAAAAGAAAAAAGCCCAAGCAAATCAATGCGTTGGGCTTGTTTGAGCGGGTGACTGGAGCGTTACGCGCTGTGCTGAGGTTGGGTGGCTTGTGTCAGCGTTGGCAGTTGATCCGCGCTTTGTGTCAGTGGGGTGTGAGCGCTGTCAGTGCTTGGCACCGGGTTCGTCGTCGTGCACTTCTTCCCAGCCGGTGATCATCGACTTGATGTGGGCCGTGGGCGTGTGCCCAGTCGTGGTCAGGTACACGTGCACGATGAAAAACACCAGCATCATGAAAGCGCCTGCCGTGTGCGCCCATGCCACCCATTCCAGCGGCAGCCAGCCCAAACCCATGCCTGGCCAGAAGTTGCGGAACAGGTAGAGCAGGCCCGAGCCCCAGATGAGCGGTGACACCATGGCCAGCAGCGCCAGATAGGCCAGGCGTTGCAGGGGGTTGTGTTTGCGCTCGGCGGTTTTTTTGTAGGGGTGGGGGGCATTCACAAAAATGCCCCAGGCGTAGTAGCGCACCATGGCGTCCACTTTTTTGAGTGTGGGCAGGTACTGCTGCCACTCGCCGGTGGTGAACTGCCAGAAGATGGTGAAGGCCCACAGGGTCAGCAGCATCCAGGCGGCCAGGGTGTGCAGGCGCACGGCAGGCTCGAAGCCCAGCACCGTGTAGCTGCCGTGCACCTCGAATCCGGTGAACATCATGGTGATGATGAGCGCGGCCTGTGACCAGTGCCAGAAGCGCTCGTAGCGTTTGAACAGGTAGATGCGCTTGATGCCGTGGGCGTCAACGCTGGTGGTGTTGGCTTGTGTCATGGTGTGTCTCCAGCGTGTTCAGTGGCGGGTGTTGGGGGTGCGGCGGCTGGCCCAAAAACGGCCCAGCGCGTGGATCAGCACCCCGGCCAGGGCACCGGCCACGGCCAGCCAGCCCAGGCGGTCGATCCAGGGGTGGCTGTCGCGGGCAGGCATGTACACGCCCGCAATCTGCCCCAAGCGCCCGCCGTCGGCGGTGTGGCAGCTGGCGCAGGCCACGGCCTTGTCTTTGGGGGCCACCATGTGCGTGATGGGCCACAGCATTTCCGTCTGTACAAAGTCGTGCTTGCCGCTGTAGACAGCACCGGTGGCTTTGGCACCCGCCTCCAGGGCTTTGGGCCAGTCAAAGTTGTACCAAAACGCGGTGTCGTCGGGCGTGGCGGTGTGGGGCACCAGGAGCTTCAAGGTTTCCACGTCGTAAGGCTGTTTACCCACAAAACGTTTGACGGGCCAGATGCGTGCCTCGGGCTCGTTGGGGCTGCCGTGGAAGGTGTTGATCTTGACCACACTCTTGGGGTCAATGGTGTCGGCTTGAGTGGTGTAGGTGACCTTGCCGTTGAACCACACGTAGTCGGGCACCACGTTCTGCCCCAGCTTGAAGTCGCCCTTCTTGCTGTCGTAAATCACGTGGCCGTGGTCGTCTTTTTTGGTGATGGGCTTGCCTTCGGGGGTGAGCTTGCCGGCGGTGGACCAGTCCC
>JAIFMP010000072.1 GCA_020048405.1 Hydrogenophaga sp. | reverse complement strand
TGTTGGGCGATCTGAGGTTTCAGCTCTTCGAAGGAAGGCAGCTTGGCATCGCGGGTGTCGTCGAGGCGGATCACGTGCCAGCCAAACTGGCTTTTCACAGGGGTTTCGGTCAGTTGGCCTTTTTCCAGCTTGACCATGGCCTGACTGAATTCGGGCACGTAGTTGGCAGCGGTGGACCAGCCCAGATCGCCACCATTGGCGCCGGAGCCTGGGTCTTTGGACATCTTTTTGGCGATTTCATCAAACTTTTCGCCCTTTTTCAGGCGGGCCACGATGTCTTTGGCTTCTTCTTCTTTTTCCACCAGTATGTGGCGGGCGCTGTATTCCTTGCCGCTGTTGGCTGCCGTGAACTTGTCGTATTCAGCCTTCAGGTCAGCGTCGGTGACGGGGCTTTTCTTCTGGAAGTCGGCAAACAGTTCGCGGATCAGGATGGTCTGGCGTGCCAACTCCATTTGTTCTTTGAAGTCTTTGCTGGCGGCAAGCCCGCGCTTTTGCGCTTCCTGCATGAAGATTTCACGCGTGATGACTTCTTCCTTGATCTGGGCCTTCACTTCGTCGGTGACAGGGCGGCCGGACTTGGCCAGCTGGTTGCTCAGGGCTTCGACACGTGATGTGGGCACGGCTTTGCCGTTGACGATGGCCACGTTTTGGGCCAACGCAGCAGTGGCGGTCAAAGACAGGGTGGCAAAGGCCACGGCAGACAACAAGGTTTTCATGGGGATCAAGAGAGGGAGGAGGGAGTGGTAAGGCTGTGACCTGCGGCTGATTGCAGCCAGGGTGTTCAGGTTCGGGGCAACGGGAGAATTTCAATGGCCAGCGCGTGGAGCCCGGCGTCGGTGAATTTTTGCACCGCATCATACACAAGGCGATGTGCAGCGACCCGTGACAAGCCAACCATGGCGGGTGACGACACGCGCACCCGAAAGTGGGTGCCTTGGCCTGTGCCATTGGCACCCGCATGTCCGGCATGGGCGGCGCTTTCGTCCAGCACTTCCAGGTGAGCGGGTGTCAGTGCCTGCGTCAGCGCTGCATGCAAAGCATCTGCGGTGATGTTGAGGGTGTCAGCGGTCATGGGGTGCTCCGTCAGCGGCGGGTTGGTCACCCAGATAGCGCGCAATGTACAGGCCCTGGCCCACGATGAATATCACCGGAAAGATGTAGCCCCAGAGCTTGAAGTTGACCCATTCTTCGGTGCTGAAGTACGCAGCCACGTAGCCGTTCAATGTGGCCATGAAAATGAAGTACACCACCCAAATGCCCGTCAGCCGCACCCACACCGGATCTGGCAGTTGGAGCTGGCTGCTGAGCAGTATTTTCAGGAAGTTTTTCTTCCACACCAGCAATGCCAGCGCCAACACGGCTGCCATGCTGAAGTACAGCACCGTCGGCTTCCATTTGATGAAGCGCTCGTCCTGCAGCACCAGCGTCAGCACACCAAACACCAGTACCAGCGCCAGTGTGACCTTTTGCATGGTCTGCAGCCGCTTGTCCAGCGCGTAAATGATGCCGGTTTGCACCACGGTGGCGGCCATCAGCACAGCGGTGGCCGTGTAGATGTCGTACAGCTTGTACACGCCCACAAACAGGGCGATGGGGAAAAAGTCGATCAGGAAACGCATGGGGCGCGATTATCGGTGGTGGTCTGTTGGACTTCAGCCGCGATGGACAGCGAGCGCAGGCGCAACTCCACATCGAACACGTCGCTGACCAGCATGAACTCGTCAGCTTGGGTGGCCTCGGCCAGTTGGGTGAGTCCCTCGCGCACAGTGTCGGGGCCGCCAATGACAGCGCAAGCCAAAAAGTCGGCGATGGCGGCACGCTCTTGTGGGTGGAGTTGAGCCAGGTAACCGTCGATCGGCGGGGCCAGCTTGCCGCGGCGACCGGTCAGGATGCCCAGAACCCGCTGGTACGTGCTGCTGGCCAGAAACTGCGCCTCTTCGTCGGTGGGCGCAGCGATGAGCGGCACACCCACGATGGCATACGGCTTGGCCAGTGTGGCCGATGGCTGGAACTGGTTGCGGTACACCGCCAGCGCCTGAAGCAACATGCCGGGCGCAAAGTGCGAGGCAAACGCATATGGCAGCCCCATTTGTGCCGCCAGTTGCGCCGAAAACAGGCTCGATCCCAGCAACCAGATGGGCACCTCGGTGCCCGCGCCGGGCATGGCAACCAGCCGTTGGCCGGGCTGCGCTGGTGCCAGCAACCGCTGCAGTTCCGCCACGTCACGCGGGAAATCGGCCTCTGTTTCCGGGCGGTCGCGGCGCAAGGCGCGCATGGTCAGTCCGTCGGTGCCGGGCGCACGGCCCAGGCCCAGGTCGATGCGATGGGGGTACAACTCGGCCAGCGTTCCAAACGCTTCGGCCACCACCAGCGGCGCGTGGTTGGGCAGCATCACGCCGCCCGACCCCACCCGTATGCGCTGCGTGGCACCTGCGATGTGGCCCACCAGCACGGCGGTGGCCGAACTGGCAATGCCGGGCATGTTGTGGTGCTCAGCCAGCCAATAGCGCTCAAAGCCCAAGCGCTCGGCGTGCTGTGCGGTGCGGTGCCGCCTTCGCGCACCGCCACCAGGTCGAGCATCGACAGCGAGGGCAGGGCGGTGCGGTTGTCTGCGTTCATGCCGGGTTGTGCTCGATGGACGCTGAGTTCATGCAATAGCGCAGACCCGTTGGGGCGGGGCCGTCTTCAAACACGTGGCCCAGGTGTGCGCCGCACTGGCTGCAAACGGACTCGACGCGCACCATGCCGTGGCTGTGATCGGCAATGTCGGTGATGGCACCGGGCACAGCCAGGGAAAAGCTGGGCCAGCCGCAGCCGGCGTCGAACTTGGTGCTGGCGTCGAACAGGTGGTTGCCGCAGCACACGCAGTGGTAACTGCCGTCGGCCCACACCTGCTCGTATTTGCCGGTGAAGGGCCGTTCGGTGCGGGCGTGTCGTGTCACTTCGTAGGCAAGAGGCTCGGCGCCTTTGGCCGCCAGGTGGGCACGCCACTCGGCATCGGTTTTTTGAATGGGGTAGGTCATGGCGGGGTCAGGATGAGCAGCTGATTTCGATGTGGGCAGCCCAATCGGGCGGCAGGGCGGCCCAGCTTTCAAAGGCGGGGTGCTCGTTGAATGGAGTGTGCAACACCGTCAACAGTTCCCCCACCATGCCAGCATCGCCCTGCTCGGCTTGGGCGATGGCGGTTTGAGCCAGGTGGTTGCGCAGCACGTATTTGGGGTTGTTTCTTGAAGCCAAATTGGCATCTGGCGCTTGATGATGTTGATTTGTGTGCTCTTGAAACTGTTTCCTCCAGCCATCACAACGGCTGCGGTCTGCAAACAGGTCTTGCAGCGGTGTCGCCTCAGCAGGGTTGGCCAGCCAGCCGCTCAGGCGGTGCCAGAACAGCGGGTAGTCGGTGCGCTCGGCTGCCAGCAGGTGCAGGGTGCTGTCGACCAGGATTTTGGCGTGCGGGTGGTCGGCAGGTAGCCCCAGCTTGGCAGCCATGCGCTGGGTGAGCGCTGCAGGGAACACGGTTTTGTAGCTTTCCAGCGCGGCCATGGCGTCGTCGGGCTCGCCAATCAGTGGCAGCAGGGCTTGCCCCAGGCAAAACAGGTTCCAGTACGCCACTTGGGGCTGCCGGTTGTAGGCGTATCGGCCGCCGTTGTCGGTGTGATTGCAGATGTGGTCGGGGTTGAAACCGTCCATGAATTGGAACGGGCCGTAGTCCAGCGTCAGCCCCAGGATGCTCATGTTGTCGGTGTTCATCACGCCGTGGCAAAAACCCACGGCCTGCCATTGCGCCATCAGGTGGGCAGTGCGTTCGCTCACCGCTTGCAGCAGTGCCGCATAAGGGTTGGCAGCATCACGGCAATCTGGGTAGAAGCGGTCGATGACATGGTCGGCCAAGCGGCGCAATTCATCGTGCCGGCCGCCATAAGAGAAGTGCTCGAAATGCCCGAAGCGGATGAAGCTGGGTGCCGTGCGCGTCACCACAGCTGCCGTCTCGACGGTTTCACGCCGCACCGGCTGCGGTGAACCGGTGATGCACAGTGCCCGCGTGGTGGGAATGCCCAGGGCATGCATGGCCTCGCTGCACAAAAACTCGCGGATGCTGCTGCGCAACACGGCGCGCCCGTCGCCCATGCGCGAAAACGGTGTCAGCCCCGCGCCTTTGAGTTGTATCTCCCGCGTGCCCTGAGGGGTGTCCAGCTCGCCGAGCAACAGCGCCCGGCCATCACCCAACTGCCCCGCCCAGTTGCCAAACTGGTGGCCGCTGTACACGCTGGCCCGCGTGTGGGTGCCGTCGGGCACACGGTTACCCGTGAAGGTGAGCAGGGCGTCTTCACTGCGCAGCCATTCTTCGTCCAGCCCCAACTCGCGCGCCAGAGGCAGGCTGTGCGCCACCCAGTGCGGCTGCGGCAAGGGCGTGGGCGCCACGCTGGCATAAAAGGCCGAGCCCAGCGCTGACATCGCAGGCTTGAGCACAGGCGCAACGCCGACCAGGGCTTGGCTGTAGGTAGAGATTCGGGCATTCATAGCGGCCGGATTGTCCGGCCAGCCGGGCCTCGGCTGTGCGGCAGGGTTATTGGCCCACGCACACGACTCCGCAAAGTCTGTAAGGTCAGCGACAGGTGCCAAGGGTTTGCCTGAGTCCAGCGACAGCCACTCGGCGCTAGCATGCAATGCAAGCCCGCCGCCGTGCGGTCAGTCGTTCACACACTCCAGGAGACCCCCACATGCTGGGACTGATGCAAAACCACCCACTGCTGATTTCAAGCCTGATCGATCACGCCGAGCGCCACCATGGCGACGGCCAAATCGTGTCCCGTCGGGTGGAGGGCGACATTCACCATTCCACTTGGGGCCAGGTGGCCTCGCGTGCCCGGCAGGTGGCTCAAGCACTTGACGCGGCCACCCTGCCGCAAGCCAGTGGAACGGTTACCGCCACCTGGAGCTGTACTACGGCGTGAGCGGCAGCGGGCGTGTGCTGCACACGCTCAACCCGCGCCTGCACCCCGAGCAACTGGCCTGGATCGTCAACCACGCTGAGGACAGCGTGGTGTGTTTTGACACCACGTTTGCGCCCCTGGTGGCTGCGGTGCACGCCAAGTGCCCCACAGTCAAGCTGTGGGTGGCACTGTGCGATGCCGACAAATTGCCTGACATTGCCGTGCCCAACCTGGTGAGCTACGAGGCTTGGATTGGCACGCAGCCCCGCACCTACACCTGGCCGATGCTGGACGAAAACGCAGCCTCCAGCCTCTGCTATACCAGCGGCACCACAGGCAACCCGAAAGGTGTTCCAGCGTGTTGCATTCGTTTGCCGCGACCATGCCCGACGCGCTGAACCTGAGTGCCCGCGACAGCCTGCTGCCGGTGGTGCCCATGTTCCACGTCAACGCCTGGGGCATTCCGTATGCGGGTGCCGCCGTCGGTTGCAAGCTGGTGTTCCCCGGTCCGGCCATGGACGGCAAGTCAATCTACGAGCTGATCGAGGCCGAGGGCGTGACCATGGCCGCCGGTGTGCCCACCGTGTGGCAAATGCTGTTGGGCCACATGCAGACCGCAGGCCTGACCTTCAGCACCATGAAGCGCACCGTGATTGGCGGCTCAGCCTGCCCGCCGGCCATGCTCAGCACCTTCCAGGACAGCTACGGGGTGGAAGTGCTGCACGCCTGGGGCATGACCGAAATGTCACCCCTGGGCACCGTGTGCACGCTCAAAAACAAGCAGCTGGCGCTGGACGCCAACGGCCAGCTCAAGGTGCGCCTGAAGCAGGGCAGGGCGGTCTATGGTGTGGACATGAAGATCGTCGACGCCGAGGGAGCCGAACTGCCGTGGGACGGCAAAACCTTTGGCGATTTGCTGGTGCGCGGCCCGTGGATCATTGACCACTACTTCAAGTCGGACTCGTCGCCGCTGGTGGATGGCTGGTTCCCTACAGGCGACGTGGCCACCATTGACGCAGACGGCTTCATGCAGATCACCGACCGCAGCAAAGACGTCATCAAGTCGGGCGGTGAGTGGATCAGCTCCATCGACGTGGAAAACATCGCCATGGCCCACCCTGCTGTGGCCATGGCCGCCTGCGTGGGCATGCCCCATCCCAAGTGGGATGAGCGCCCCATCGTGGTGGTGGTGCTCAAGCCCGGCCAGGACATCAGCCGCGAAGACTTGCTGGCTTTTTACGAGGGCCGCATTGCCAAGTGGCAAATCCCCGACGACGTGGTGCCACCGGCAAGATGCAAAAAATGTCGTTGCGCCAGCAACTCAAGGAATATGTGCTCCCCGGCGCGTGAGCGCAATGCCCAGTGGCAGTCGCTCAGGCGATAGCCCCTAGGGCAATCCCTGAGCGTGGCAGTGGCCCGGGGCTGTAAGGTACGCGTCAATTGAAGTTCGGCTTTTCCATTCAACACTAGGAGACAAACGCATGAAGTTCACCCTCAAACACTTGGCAGCCGCATCGATGGTGGTGGTGTCTTTCGGGGCCATGGCCCAGAAGGGCGAAACCGTCAAAATCGCCATGATCGAAGGCCTGTCGGGCCCGTTTGCCAACGTGGGCCAAAACCAGCTCAAGAGCTGGCAGTTTGTGGCCGAGCATTTCAACGGTGCCAAAAACCCTGCCGGCGTGAAGTTTGAAATCGTTGGCATGGACAGCAAGGGCTCACCGCAGGAAGCCCTGAACACCTTCAAGGCGGCTGTGGACCAGGGCTTCAGGTATATCGCGCAGGGCAACGGCTCGGGCGCAGCGCTCGCCTTGAGCGATGCTGTCACCAAACACAACGCACGCAACCCCGGCAAAGAGGTGGTGTACCTCAACTACGCGGCGGTGGACCCAGCGCTGACCAACGAAAAATGCAGCTATTGGCACTTCCGCCTGGATGCCGATACCTCCCAAAAAATGGAAGCCCTCACCAGCTTCATGAAGGACCAGCCCAAGGTCAAAAAGGTGTACCTGCTGAACCAGAACTACTCACACGGCCAGCAGGTGGCCAAGTATTTCAAGGAAGGTATCAACCGCAAGCGTCCTGACGTGCAAATTGTGGGTGACGACCTGGTGCCACTGGGTCAGGTCAAAGACTTTGCGCCGTACGTGGCCAAAATGAAGCAGGCTGGTGCCGACTCCATCGTCACAGGTAACTGGGGACAGGACTTGACCCTGCTGGTCAAGGCCATGAATGACGCGGGCCTGAAGATCCCCATGTACGCCTACTACCCTGCCGTGTCAGGCACCCCCAAGGTGCTGGCCGCTGGCGGTGACGCTGAGGTGTACCAGATCTCTTACGCCCACTCCAACTACACCGGCGAACTCGGTACCCTGACCAACGCATTCCAGAAGAAGTTTGGCGACGACTTCTACACCTTCTCCATTTACAACGGCATCAAGATGATGGCCGAGGGCATGGCCAAGGCCAAGTCCACCGACCCCGTGAAAGTGGCGGCTGCCATGAGCGGTATGCGTTTCAAGGGCTTCAACGGTGACTCCGAAATGCGCAAGCTCGACCACCAGATGCAGCAGGGTCTGTACATCTCCAAGTGGCAAAAAGTGGATTCCAAAAACAAGTACAGCGTGGAAAACACTGGATACACGTTCGCTCCTGTGAAGTACATCGAGGCCTACGTGGCCAGCACACCCACCAGCTGCGACATGAAGCGCCCCTGAGCATTGACAGGGTCAGTCGGCCCGTTTTGCCACACCCCGTTCGCACCTGCTGTGCGCCGGGCCTGTGACAGGCGGGCTTTTTTGTTGGTTTGTGACACCCCAGCACCTCACCGATAGCCATGGAATTTTTCACCATATCCCTGTTGAACGGGCTCAGTTATGGGCTGTTGCTGTTCATGCTCAGCTCGGGGCTGACACTCATTTTCAGCATGATGGGTGTGCTCAACTTTGCCCATGCGTCGTTCTACATGCTGGGGGCGTATCTGGCGCACACGGTCACCCAGGTGGTGGGCTTTTGGCCCGCACTGGTGGTGGCACCGCTGTTGGTCGGCGTGCTCGGGGCACTGTTTGAAAAACACGCTCTGCGCCGGGTGCACAAGTTTGGCCACGTACCGGAACTGTTGATCACCTTTGGCTTGAGCTACATCATTCTGGAACTGGTGCAACTGGTGTGGGGCCGCAGCTCGGTGGATTACCGCGTACCCGAAGAACTCAGCGGACCGCTGTTCACGCTGTACGGCACCCAGTTTCCCATTTACCGGGGTTTCATGATGGCCGTTGCCATTGCCATGCTGGTGGCGGTCGCACTGCTGCTCACCAAAACCCGTATCGGTTTGGTGATTCAGGCCGCGCTCACCCACCCCGAAACCGTGGAAGCTCTGGGCCACAACGTGCCCCGTGTGTTCATGCTCGTGTTCGGCGGAGGCGCCGCGCTGGCCGGGCTGGCTGGGGTGATCGGGGGCAACGCGTTTGTCACCGAGCCGGGCATGGCGGCCACCGTGGGCTCCATCATTTTTGTGGTGGTGGTGGTGGGCGGCATGGGCTCTTTGGCAGGGGCATTTCTGGCCTCGCTGCTGATTGGGGTGCTGCAGACATTTGCCGTGGCCATCGATGTGTCGCTGATGAGTACCCTGAACCAGATGGGCATGGCCATCACCGATGCAACACCCGGTTATGCGCTGTGGAAGCTCAAGGTCAGCCAGGTCGCACCCATCCTTCCGTATGCGTTGCTGGTGCTGATGCTGGTGTTCCGTCCCCGCGGCTTGTTGGGCACACGGGAAGGCTGAGGGCACACACATGTCAAGCAAAACACACTACGAATTCAAGCCCTACAACGTGGGGCGCTGGATCATCTGGGGCTTTTTTGGCTTGGTGATGGCCGTGGCACCGTTGCTGTTCACCAGCAGCCTGTCACACACCATGCTGTCACAGATGGGCATCGCCATCATTGCGTGCCTGAGCTACAACCTGCTGCTCGGGCAAGGGGGCATGCTCAGTTTTGGCCACGCGGTGTATACCGGCATGGGATCGTTCCTGGCCATTCACACGCTGAACCGCGTGAGCGGTGGCGACCTGGGGCTGCCCGTCAGCCTGGTGCCCATCGCAGGTGGATTGGCCGCTGCTTTTTTTGCCGTGGTTTTTGGGTGGGTCACCACCAAAAAAGCCGCCACGCCGTTCGCCATGATCACGCTGGGTGTGGGCGAACTGGTGTGGGCCATGTCGCTGATGTTCCCTGAGTTTTTCGGTGGCGAGGGGGGCATCTCGGGTGACCGGGTCACGGGCAGCAAGCCCTTTGGCATCACATTTGGGCCGCAAATCCAGTTGTATTACCTGATTGCGGTCTACACCATCATTTGCACGGCGTTGATGTTTGCGTTCACCCGAACGCCGCTGGGCCGCATGCTCAACGCCGTGCGCGACAACCCCGAGCGTGTTGAGTTTGTGGGCTACGACACGCAGATGGTGCGTTACATCGCCTTCATCATCGCGGGCTTTTTTGCCGGGGTGTCGGGCGGACTGGCAGCGCTGAACTTTGAGATCGTCACCGCCGAAGTGGTCAGCGCCCACCGCTCAGGTGCCTACCTGCTGTTCACCTTCCTGGGTGGGGCCACGTTCTTCTTTGGCCCCATCTTGGGCGGCGTGCTGATGGTGCTGGCTTTTGTGCTGCTGTCAGAGTTCACCAAGGCCTGGCTGTTGTACCTGGGCCTGGTGTTTCTGTTCATGGTCATGTATGCGCCGGGCGGTGTGGCCAGTTTGATCATGATGAACTTGCGGGTGGCCAGCTTCGGCATGTTGCGCCGCATCTGGGCCAGTTACCTCGGGCTGCTGGGCACGGCGCTGGTCATTCTGGTGGGGGCAGGCGCCATGATTGAAATGGTGTACCACCTGCAGCTCAATGCCGCATTGGGCAATGAACTGAAGTTCATGGGGGCCACGCTGAACGCCAAGGGCCTGAACAGCTGGTTTGGCTCGGTGTTTGTGCTCGTCACAGGGCTGGGTCTGTTCGAACTGGCACGGCGGCAGTTTGTGCACGACTGGGGCGAGATACAAACCGACATTGAAAAAGAAATCAAGCGCCGGGAGGCCCTGTGAATACAGTAGCTGACAACGCAATGCAGACAAGCGCTGGAGGCCAAAAAGGCTCTGAATCTGGTTTTGCGCTGGAGCTGCGCGACCTGCGCAAAAGCTTTGGCAAAACCGAGATCATTCGTGGCGCCAACCTGGCCGTGAAGGCGGGTGAGCGGGTGGCTGTGATCGGGCCCAACGGTGCTGGCAAGTCCACGCTGTTCAACCTCGTGAGCGGACGCTTCGAGCCCACCAGTGGCGACATTCTGCTCAACGGCCAGCGTATCAACGGCAAAAAGCCGTTCGAGATCAACCGGGCAGGGCTGTCCCGCAGTTTCCAGATCACCAACATCTTCCCCAAGCTCAGCGTGTTTGAAAACCTGCGCTGCGGCGTGCTGTGGAGCCTGGGCTACAAATACAGCTTCTGGCATTTTCTGGCTGACCTGGACGATGCCAATGACCGCGCCGAAGCTCTGATGGATCAGATCCGCCTGCACAAAAAGCGTGACGTGTTGGCCATGAACCTGACCTATGCCGAGCAGAGGGCGCTGGAGATCGGTATCACCATCGCGGGTGGTGCCAACGTCATTTTGCTGGACGAACCCACGGCTGGCATGAGCAAAAGCGAGACCAAGCGCTTCATTGACCTCATCAGGGAAGTGACGGTGGGCAAAACGCTGCTCACGGTGGAGCACGACATGGGTGTGGTGTTTGGCCTGGCTGACCGCATTGCCGTGGTGGTGTACGGCGAGGTGATTGCCTTTGACACCCCTGAAGCCGTGCGAGCCAACCCGCGCGTGCAAGAGGCCTACCTGGGCTCTGTGCTGGCCGACGAACAGGCTGCAGGCCACTGACCGACAAGCCACAAGGACACCACCAACATGCTTGACATCAGCAACCTACACGCCTACTACGGCAAAAGCCATGTGCTGCACGGCGTGAACATGCAAGTGGGGCAGGGCGAAATCGTGGCCCTGCTGGGCCGCAACGGGTCTGGCCGCTCCACCACGGCCAAGGCCATCATGGGCTTGGTCGATTGCAGCGGCAGCATCCGCTGGAAGGGGCAAGACATCCAGGGCAGAAAGCCGTTTGAGGTGGCCCATCTCGGCTTGGGCTATGTGCCTGAAAACCGCGACATCTTCCCCAAACTCACCGTTCACCAGAACCTGTTGCTGGGCCAGAAAGGCACCGGCAAGGGCAGCCGCTGGGGCTTTGATGACATGTACGCCATGTTCCCGCGCCTCAAGGAGCGCGAGCACACCGAAGCTGGCGTGATGTCTGGCGGCGAGCAGCAAATGCTCACCCTGTGCCGCACGCTCATGGGCGACCCCGACCTCATCATCATCGACGAGCCCACCGAGGGACTGGCCCCCAAAATCGTGGAACTGGTGGGGCAGTACCTTCAAACACTGAAGACGCGGGGCGTCTCGGTGCTGCTGATCGAACAAAAACTCACCATCGCCATGCGCATCTCGGACCGCGCACTGGTCATGGGGCACGGCAGCATCGTGTTCCAGGGCACGCCCGAGGAGCTCAAGGCCGATGCCTACACCCGCAAGGAGTGGCTGGAGGTTTGAGGTGTGCCGGGTTGTACCCACTTGGTGTTTACCCTGATTTGTCCCGGCAGGGACAGCGTTGCGCTTGGTACGCAGGCGCGTTGCGACTAAATTAGCACGGTCGTTCGTTTTTAGATTTTTCCCCGACTCAAAAGGACCCAACGCATGAGCGCTGACTACACCGTCCACGGCGACGTGGCTGTGATTTCCCTGAACAACCCGCCCGTCAACGGGCTGGGCCTGTCCACCCGTCAGGCCATCGTGGCCGGGCTGGAGAAGGCCGAAGCCGACAGCAGCGTGAAAGCCATCGTGCTGACTGGCGCAGGCAAAGCCTTTTCGGGCGGGGCCGATATCAAGGAATTCGGCTCGCCCAAAGCCATTCAGGAGCCCAACCTGCTGAGCGTGATCCGCGCACTTGAAAACGCCACCAAGCCCGTGGTGGCCGCCGTGCACACCGTGGCCATGGGCGGCGGCTTGGAACTCGCTTTGGGTGCGCATTACCGCATTGCCGCGCCAGGTTGCAGCGTGGCTCTGCCCGAGGTGAAGCTTGGCCTCATTCCCGGCGCGGGCGGCACGCAGCGCCTGCCGCGCGTGCTGGGCGTGGAAGCTGCGCTGAACATGATCGTCAGCGGTGAGCCCGTCAAATCCGAGATGCTGGCCATGCTGCCCGGCCAGAAGCTGTTTGACAAAATGGCTGCCAGCCCCGAAAGCCTGGCCGAAGAAGCGTTGGCTTACGCCCGGGAAGTGGCGGCCAAACACGCGGCCGACGGCTCTGCCTTCCCCCTGGTGCGCAACCTGCCATGCAAACACAAGGACGGTGACGCCTACTTCCAGTTTGCCCGCAACATGGTCAAGGGCATGGCCAAAAACTTCCCTGCGCCTGCCAAGTGTGTGGACGCAGTGGAAGCCGCCACCAAGAAGAAGTTTGAAGACGGTCTGCTGTTCGAGCGGGACATCTTTTTGAACCTGATGTGGACGTCTGAGTGCCGCTCGCTGCGCCACCTGTTTGTGGCCGAGCGCGCCGCCAGCAAAATCCCCGACGTGCCGGAAGACACGCCCAAGCGCACCATCAACAGCGTGGCCATCATCGGTGCGGGCACCATGGGCGGTGGCATTGCCATGAACTTCCTGAACGCGGGCATCCCCGTGAAGATGCTCGAAATGAAGCAGGAAGCCCTGGACCGTGGCGTGGGCGTCATGCGCAAAAACTACGAAGCGCAGGTCAAAAAAGGCAAGCTGAAGCAAGACAAGCTGGACCAGCGCATGGCTCTTCTGAGCACCACCCTGAGCTACGACGAACTGGCCGATGCCGATTTGGTGATCGAGGCTGTGTTTGAAGAACTTGGCGTGAAGGAAGCCGTGTTCAAAGAACTGGACCGCGTGTGCAAGCCCGGTGCCATTTTGGCCAGCAACACCTCCACGCTGGACGTGGACGCCATTGCCAACTTCACCAAGCGTCCGCAAGACGTGGTGGGCATGCACTTTTTCAGCCCCGCAAACGTCATGAAGCTGCTGGAAGTGGTGCGCGGCAAGGCCACGGCTCATGATGTGCTGGCCACGGTGATGGCCATCAGCAAGAAGATCAAGAAGACCGCCGTGGTGTCCGGCGTTTGCGACGGCTTCATTGGCAACCGCATGATCGAGCAGTACGGCCGCCAGGGTGGCTTTTTGCTGGACGAAGGCTGCACCCCGCAACAGGTGGACAAGGCCATTGAGAAGTTCGGCTTTGCCATGGGCCCCTTCCGCATGGGCGACCTGGCGGGCAACGACATTGGCTGGGCCATCCGCAAGCGCCGCTATGTGGAAAAGCCCGGCATGAAATACAGCAACACCGCCGACCTGCTGTGCGAAAAAGGCCGCTTCGGCCAGAAAACCGGCGCAGGCTGGTACGACTATGTGCCCGGCAAACGCGATGCCATTCCGAATGCGGAAGTGGAGCAAATGATTGCCGACCACCGTGCTGCGCTGGGCATCAAGCCCCGCAAAATTTCGGACGAAGAAATTGTGCAACGCCTGGTGTTCAGCCTGGTGAACGAGGCCGCCCACATCCTGGAAGAGGGCATTGCCAACAAGGCCAGCGACATCGACATCGTCTACATCTTTGGCTACGGCTTCCCTGTGTACCGTGGTGGCCCGCTGAACTATGCCAACGAAATCGGGCTGTTCAACGTGGTGCAGGCCATGAAGCGCTTTGCCAAAAACCCGCTGGACGATGCCAATTTCTGGCAGCCCGCGCCGCTGCTGGCCCGTTTGGCTGCCGAAGGCAAGACGTTTTAAATCATCTTGGCCTCTATCGCTTGATGGATAAGCGGTAGATGCTATCAAAACAGGAATTCACCATGACCCAAGCTGTCATCGTTTCTACTGCCCGTACGCCCCTGGCCAAGAGCTGGAAGGGCGCTTTCAACATGACCCACGGCGCCACCCTGGGGGGTCACGCCGTGCAGCACGCCGTCCAACGCGCAGGCATTGACCCTGCGCTGGTGGAAGACGTGATCATGGGCTGCGCCAACCCCGAAGGGGCCACCGGTGCCAACATCGCACGCCAGATTGCCCTGAAAGCCGGTTTGCCCATCAGCGTGTCGGGCATGGCCGTCAACCGCTTCTGTTCGTCCGGCTTGCAGACCATTGCGCTGGCTGCCCAGCGCATCATTGCGGGCGAAGGCCAGGTGTATGTGGCCGGTGGTGTGGAAAGCATCTCCTGCGTGCAGCAGGAAATGAACCTGCACATGCTCAAAGACCTGGCGCTGGAAAAGCAAAAGCCCGAGATCTACTGGAACATGCTGCAAACCGCCGAGCAGGTGGCCAAGCGTTACAGCATCAGCCGCGAAGCCATGGACGAATACGGCGCCGCGAGCCAGCAAAAGGCCACTGCCGCGCTGGAAGCCGGGCTGTTCAATGCCGAAATTGCCCCCATCACCGTCACCGCTGGTGTGGCTGACAAGGTGATGGGTCTCATGACCAAACAGGTCACCGTTTCCCAAGACGAAGGCATCCGCGCCGGTACCACCTACGACGGCATCAAGGGCCTGCGTTCCGCGCTGCCAGGTGGCCAGGTGACGGCCGGTAACGCCAGTCAGTTCTCCGATGGCGCCGGTGCCTGCGTGGTGATGGACGAAACCCTGGCGCAGCAAAAGGGCCTCACGCCACTGGGCCGCTTCCTGGGATTTGCCGTGGCTGGTTGCGAGCCCGACGAAATGGGCATTGGCCCCGTGTACGCCGTGCCCAAAGCCCTGGCCCGCCTGGGCCTGACGGTGCAAGACATTGACCTGTGGGAGCTGAACGAAGCCTTTGCCGTGCAGGTGCTGTACTGCCGCGACAAACTGGGCATTCCCGCTGACCGGCTGAACGTGAACGGTGGCGCCATCGCCGTGGGCCACCCCTACGGCGTGAGCGGCCAGCGTCTGACCGGCCACGCCCTGATCGAAGGCAAACGCCGTGGCGCCAAACGCGTGGCAGTGACCATGTGCATTGGCGGCGGCATGGGTGCTTGCGGGATTTTCGAGGTTCTGTAAGGCCCGCGCCAACGGTCGCCAGATCACAGCCCACAGGCCCTGTTGTTCAGGCCCTGGGGGCTTTTTCTTTTGGCGCGCGTGTTTTCACAATGGTCTTCACGATTGCGACAAATCGACAAAAGTGATATCCTGAGATTTCATTGATAGCTTATATGCTGTTTATGAACAGGAGATTTCCATGCGAACACGTTTCCGTTTTGTGGCCATCGACGATGTGCGTCCCGGCATGGTGTTGGGTGCGGCTGCCTACGCGCAAGACCACGGCGTACTGGGGCTCAAGTTCCCCGGTGGTTTGGTGCTGAGCCAGGAAAGCATTGACCAGTTGTGGGCTCACCAGGCGGAGTTCGTGGAAATCGAAGAGCCCGACCCCCGCACTGACGATGAATTGGCCCAGGACGCGGTGCAGGTGGAACAGAACCTTGTGCAAGTGTTCGGCGGCCTCGACATGGCGCAACCCGCTGTGGCGGGGCTGTTTCAGCAACTGGTGGCCTACCGGAGCGGGCAATGAACCCCATCAACCGCGACACCGTTCGCAAACTCAGCCGGGGACTTCCAGGTTGGCCTGTGGCCATCACGGAGATTCTCAACACGCTCGATGACCCAGATGCCAACTACAACGTGCTGATTCGCGCCATCCAGCGCGACCCGGTGATCACCGCCAGGGTGCTGTGGCTGGCCAACACGGCTGCGCTGAGGGGCCAACGCGAGGCCGAGATCACAGACGTTTCCACGGCCATTTCGCTTGCGGGCGTATCCCGTTTGCGGCACGTGGTGTTGATTTCGAGCCTGAACACCTTTGCCCAGGGTGCACAGGTGCCCAGCGGCACACGCTTCTGGACCCACAGCATGGCTGTGGGTGTGTGTGCCGAAGAATTGGCATCGCACGTGGGTGAACCCGTGACGGCCTCGCGAGCGCTGGTGGCCGGTCTGCTGCACGACGTGGGCCAGTTGTGCCTGTACCAGGCCGATCGGGCGTTGATGCAGCAAATTCAGCAGCGTTCACGCACAGACTACATCGACATCACCCTGCTGGAGCAAGATGCTTTTGGGGTCCACCATGGCACGGTGGGCGGCTGGCTGGCCGAGGAATGGCATTTGCCCGAGAACATGATCGATGCCATCGTCCACCACCACGACCCTTCCGGCGCACCCGGCTCGCCATTGGTCGACATCGTGCACCTGGCAGAGGCATTGACGCAGGCGTTGCAACTGGGTGGCGTCGCCGGTGACCGCATCTCAACCCTTTCAACTGCATCGTGTGAACGCCTGGGCCTGGAATGGGATGAAAACAGCCGCGCATTGTTCGGGCGGATGGAAGCCCGCACGCGGCACGCCACCTTGTTTTTCGAGTCATTGCCTTCGCCCACTGCGGCCGAACACGCCCACCGCTGACCCCTGGCTTGGCCTTCTGATTCGCGGGTGTAGCGGGTCTGTCGTGTCACCCAAAGCGCAGGGGTTAGCCCGATTGCCTCCGGTGGCTTGAAAGGCAACACTCGAGTGCATGACCGTTTTCCGTATCGGCTCCGGCGCGGGTTACGCCGGGGACCGCATCGATCCTGCACAAGACCTGGCCGAGCGTGGCCACCTCAACGCCCTGGTGTTCGAATGCCTGGCCGAACGCACCATCGCGCTGGCGCAGTTGCGCCGCAGTGCTGACCCCGGTGCGGGTTATGACCCCCTGTTGACTGAGCGTATGCGGGCCGTGTTGCCCGCCTGTGTGGCCAACGGCACCACTGTCATCACCAACATGGGGGCAGCCAACCCAATGGCCGCCGGGCGGGCTGTGTTGGCCGTGGCGCGGGAGCTGGGCTTGCCCCGCCTGAAGGTGGCGGTGGTCACGGGTGATGACGTGTTGCCCTGGATGCTGGCCAACGATGTCCCACTGATTGATAGCGAACAAACCACGTCAGACATGCGGCACAGCCTTGTTTCTGCCAATGTCTACCTCGGGGCCGACGCCCTTTTGCCCGCGCTGCGGGCAGGGGCGCAGGTCATCATCACCGGGCGGGTGTCAGACCCGGCGCTGTTCCTGGCCCCTCTGATGCACCACTTCGGCTGGCATTCCGACGACTGGCCCCGCTTGGGTGCCGGCCTGTTGGTGGGCCACCTGCTGGAGTGTGCTGCGCAGGTCACCGGTGGCTATATTGCCGACCCGGGTCATGTTGATGTGTCCGACTTGCATCGAGTGGGATTTCCGCTGGCCGAGGTGGTGTCTGATGGCACCGCCGTCATCACCAAACTGCCCGGCACCGGGGGCAGGGTGGACCGCCTGACCTGCACCGCGCAGTTGCTGTATGAGGTGGAAGACCCTGCCTGCTACCTGCAGCCCGATGTTGTGGGCGATTTTTCCGGCGTGCGGTTTGAGCCACTGGCAGTTGATCGTGTTCAGGTACAGGGCGCGAGTGGTCACCCCCGGCCTGAACAATTGAAAGTCACCCTGGGTTACCGCGACGGCTTTGTGGGCGAAGGGCAGATCAGCTACGCAGGGCCGGGCGCCCGTGCACGGGGTGAACTTGCGCTGTCCATCCTGCGCCACCGCTTGGGCGTGGCAGGGTTGAGTGGGCTGGAACACCGGGCCGAACTGCTGGGCGTGAACGCCATGCACGGTCCCCACCTTGGGGCGGGTCATGAGCCTTACGAAGTGCGCGTGCGCCTGGCTGTGCGCTGCGTCACCCGCGCCCAAGCCGAACGCGTGGGCCACGAGGTGGAAGCGTTGTATTTGAACGGACCCGCAGGGGGCGGTGGCGTCACGCAAAGCGTGCGAGAGGTGGTGGCCGCTGCGTCTGCCCTGATACCACGCAGCTGCGTGCAAACCCACTGCCAAGTGTTTGAACACCTGTTGCAAGGCTGACGCCGTGACCCCCACCCGGCCCCGCACCCTGCAAGACATAGCCTTGGCCCGTTCGGGCGACAAAGGCAACCGAGCCACGTTGAGTGTGATTGCGCTCGATGTGGCGGACTTCCCCGTGATCGAACGGCTGCTCACGGCTGAGCGTGTGAAGGCGCAATACGCCGGGGTGTGCCGCACCTGGGCGCGGTACATTTTGTGATGCACGGCGCGCTGGGCGGCGGTGTCACTCGATCACTGGCGCTGGATGCCCATGGCAAAACGCTTGGGTCTGCCTTGCTTGCTTTGCCATTGCCCTGAACCCTTTTTCTCAACCTACCAACAGGAGACTTTTCGATGCGTTCCAACTTCCGATTGCTGGCCACTGCGGCGGCCGTGGCCCTGGTCAGTTCTTCAGCACTGGCACAGGCCTTTCCGACCAAGCCTATCAAGGCTTGGTGCCGTTTGCTGCCGGTAGCGCCACCGACCAGATTGGCCGTGCCTTTGCTCAAAAAATGTCGGAAACCCTGGGTCAGCCCATCGTGATCGAGAACAAAGCTGGTGTGAACGGCATGCTCGGCGCAGACACCGTGGCCAAGGCAGCGCCCGACGGCTACACCATTCTGGTGGGCACCAACAGCACCAATGCCGCGCTCAAAAGCCTCATGAAAAAGCTGCCTTATGACCAGGACACCGCGTTTGCGCCGGTGGGCTACATGGGTTCGGTGCCGCTCATCATGGCCGTGAACAACGATGTGCCCGCCAAAACCCTGAAAGAGCTCGTCGACATGGCCAAGGCCAAACCCGACACCGTGACCTACGCCAGCGCCAGCACCTCTCAGTTGTTGTCAGTGGGCATGCTGGCAGGCATGACTGGCATCAAGCTCACCAATGTGCCCTACAAAAGCGGCCCTGCCGCCATGACCGATCTCATCGGTGGACAGGTCAACATGTTCAGCGCGGACTTCGCCGTGATGCTGCCGCAAGTCAAAGCGGGCAAGGTGAGAGGGTTGGCTGTCACGTCGGCCAACCGGTCAGCGGCCGTTCCCGAACTGCCCACCGTCAACGAGGCCCTGGGTCTGAAAGACTACGAGCTGATTGCCTACTTTGCCGTATACGCCCCGGCCGGCACACCTGCTGACGTGGTGTCCAAGCTGAACCAGGCCGTGAACGCGGCAGCCAACAGCAAAGAAGTGCAGGACAAGTTTGCCGGCATCGGTTTTGCCGTGCAACCGGGTACGCCCGACGATCTGGCCAAACGCGGCGTGGTGGAAACTGCCAAGTGGTCCAAGGCCATCAAGGATGCGGGCATCGAACCCCAGTGACCTTTTGACCCCACATGACAAAAGGGCCGGCTGCACCCAGGTGCAGCCGGCCCTTTGTTTGGCGTGTCGGCGTCAGAAGGTGTGCCGGATGCCAAATGCCAACGAGGTGGAGTCGCGGCCTGCGGCTGCGGTCACACCGCCCAGGTAGCCGTTGCCGCCCGGAGCCGTTTGAGCATTGGCCGAGTTGTTGTAACGGGTCACCACCATGTTCAGGTTGGTGCGCTTGGACAGCGGGTAGGTGTAGGCCACACCGTAGGTGGTCACATCGGCGTTGGTGGCGCGCTTGTCGTTGAGCTTGGTCACCGCCACCGTGATATGGCCACCGGCACCCAGCTGGTAGCGTGCGCCGACGTGCAGCAACTGACCGTCTTGCTTGAAGCGGTCAAGCACGTTCTGGATCAGTGGTGCGGTGGCACCTGAAGTGGCCAATTGCCCGGCCAGCTCAGGGCCGTCGCTGGGGTTGGGCTCCTGGATGCGAGCCCACATGCCCGAGAGCGTGACATTGCCCCAGGTGGTGGAAGCACCGGCCACAGTGGTGGTCAGGGCCTTGGCCCCAGCAGAGTCATTTTTGGTGTTGTAACCCAAGCCAGCCTGAAACGCCGTGCCTTTGTAAATGGCGTTCATGCCAACCAACCGTTTGCTGCCGCTGGTAGGGCCGCCGAGCAGGCTGGTCATCAATGAGGCATTCCAGGGGCCTTGCACCACGCGGTATTGCAACGTGTTGTCGTAGCGGATGTCCACCCCTTGGGGAATGGTCACCAGTTGCCCTGCTGACAACGCGCTTTGGGTGCCCATGATGTCAAAGGTGGCAATGGCTTCAAAGGCAGGTGTGTATTGGCGGCCCATCAAAAAGCCACCCACGGGCGTGACCAGGCCCAGCCAGGCCTGGCGGTCAAAGCCCCGATTTGGCAGGTTGACACCCAGCTGGGAGCCCACCCCGTTGGTCAACCCACTGACCAGCGACGCTGGCAGCCCAGCGGTCAGGCGGTCGGGCAATTGGTTGCCCGACGCGGGCCGGTTGCCCAGTGCACCGGTGTCCAATTCCACCCGGCTTTCCATCGTGGCCATGGCTTTGTAGCCACCGCCCAGGTCTTCTTGCACGCGAATGCCCCAGCGCGAGCCCTCCATGATGCCGCTGCGAAGCTGGGTTTTGCTGCCGCCCGCCAGTCCGGTGACGTGGGTCACACCCGCATCAGCGATTCCGTACAGGTTGACTTGTGGGAAAGCGGCGGACGCGATCAGTGATTTTTTCATGTGTTTTCTCCGGTGTGTGTGGTTGCCGCCGGGGCATCAGAACTGTGAAAAGTAACCGCGTGCTGCTGCGTTGCAGAACGGGGGCACCAGGCCACCGTGGTAGTTCTGCGCCACGGCGGTGGCACCACCTGCTGCCGCTGTGCTGGCTTTGGCTTGTGCGAAGCCTTGCTTTGCTTGCCAGAAAGGGTCAGTCTCATTGGTGGCACTGTCCACATCCACCACGGCTACTGCCTGCGCAGGCACGCCCTTGCCGGCAAAGTAGGCTTGGGCACCCTGCGTGTTGAGCGCAAAGAACACTGTGGGGTCGGCGTTTCCTCCACACAGCAACATCGGCTGGGCAGGTGTCCAGTCTTGCTTCAGCAGGTCGTTCTTGTAGGCCGCCACGCGCAGTGGGTGCTTGGGCGTGGCAAGGTTTGCGGCAGCGTCGGCCAACAAGGCGTTGCGGTAGCTTGTTTTGATCAGGCTGGGCGTACCGTAAAACAGCTCAAAGCCGGCCGGTTGGGGCAAAGAGTCGGCGGCAAACAGGGCGGTGGCGGGCAGCTTACCTTGGGCCAGCAAGTCATTGAAAGCTGTGGTGCTGGGCAACACACTTTCTATGCCGTTGACGTAGGTGGCGTCGTACATGTCGGCGGGGGAACTGTAAATATTCCCGTAGGTGCGCTGCATGCTGGTGTGGAACATAGGTAAGAACAGCGTGGCACCCAGGTTGACATTGCCCGCGAAGATGGCGTCGCCAAACTGGCCCAGCGCGTAGGGTCCGGACAGGTGTGCACCCGCTGTGACAGGCGTTCCCGCCAGCTGCAGTGCACGCTGCGTGGCCATCGACACAAAGCCCCCTTGCGAGTAGCCAGACACAAACAGCTTGCTGCTGGCTTTGGCTCCCACAGTCGCGAAACCCTTGCGGGCGGCGGTCAGCGCATCGATCATGTCCTGGGCTTGCTGTTCCAGGTTCAGGTAGGGGTGGTAGGGCAGGGTGGAAGCTTCGTAGCCCGCGTAGTTGGGGGCCACCACGATATAGCCTTGAGCCGCATACAGCGCAGCCACCAAGGCTGCTTCGGAGTCCGTGGGGTTTGCGGCGTCTTTGGGGAGGGCCATGTTTTTCCCCTTGTAGGGCGTGGTGCCGTGCGCATACAGCACCACCGGCCGTTCGCCGGTGCAGGCGGGGTCGGTTCCGCTGGGCACCATCATCCCGGCCGAGGCGGTGGTTTTCTCGCCTGCGCCCCCGACGGTGGCGTATTGGAAGTAATTGAAACTGACTGTGCACTTGGGCTTGCCCGCCAATGCAAACAGAGAAGCTGGTGCCTGTTGTTGAAACTCTTGAGGGGTCAGCGCGATGATCGTGCTGGGCGCAGCCAGCAAGGTACCGCGTGTGCCGGACAAATCGAGCTCGGTGCCGGGGCTCACATCTTCGCCGCCTCCGCAAGCCACAAGCGCAGCGGCTGCAGTGGCGGTGGTGACCCATTTCATCAATCGCATGTTTGTCTCCTGGTGGTTGGAAATTAAAAAAGAACGGTCGTTCTTTTATTCACCAGCGATCGTACGGTTTCGCGGGGAGGTGTTGAACCGGGTAAACACCAGTGAGTGCGCAGACGCCACACGTGAAAACGCCCTCGTTACAGGGAGGGCGTTTTCAGGAAGCGAGATGACACTGGGTCAGTTAGGCAAGGCCTCGGCGTCCGGCAGTTTCACCTGCCCGTTGGTGCTGAACTGATAGTCCTCGAACACGTGTTGTGCGCTCAGCAGCTGGTAACTGCCATCGGCATGGCGAAGCGTGGTGTCCTTGAGACGGGCGGTGAGGTGCCCGCAGGTCCAGATGTCGAAGTTGCGCATGTGGGTGCACAGGCAGGTTTTGTCTTTCACGCTGATGCGCTTGGCCTCGGGGTTCGCCAGCACCTCCCGGTTGTAGGCGCTGACGTAGGCACATTTGCCATTCGCATCGAGCAGATAGCCGTAGGCCTCACAGTTGGGGCGAATGCCGTCGCCAATGCCCGGGCTGCTTTTGATCATGCGCATGGGGTAGCCAGTGGGTGAAATTTCGTTCACCTCGATGTCGTCTTCTGTGGCCTTGAAATACTCCTGCTTGATGTCGTCGGGCAGGCCACATTCTTTGGTGACGGTGAAACGCGTGGCCACTTGGACGCCCGATGCGCCCATTTCCATGAAGCGAACTGCGTCGCTGCCCGTGAAGATGCCTCCCGCCGGAATGACCGGAATGTTCAGGTTCTCAGCCTTCAGGTAGGCAAGGATTTCGGCCACGATGGTGGCCAGATCGTATTGGGCCCAGTCCATGCCAAAACCCAGGTGGCCGCCGGCCAGGGGGCCTTCCACCACCACGTAGTCGGGCAGGCGGTTCAGGCGGCTGTTCTTCTTGAGGAACAACTGCAGCGCGCGCAGCGAGCTGACGATGATGCCCAGCTTGGCATCGCGAAAGCGCGGGTGGTCTTCAATCAGCGCAAACGAGCCCAGGTGCAAACCGGCCGCCAGCGTGATGCCGTCAATGCCAGCGTCGAGTGCCGAGGCCATGCGCACCTTCAGCGTCTCTTTGGGCGCGTTCATGGTGAGCTTTTCCATGCAGTTGATGAAAATGCGCCCCGAACCCTGCTTGCGCGACATCGTGCTTTCCACGTGCAGGCGGGTGGCTTCCGCGAGGTGACCCATGTCGAACTGCACGTTCGACTTGTCGTCGGTCCCCGGCTGATACTTGTACAGCGCCTGCTTGGCCTTGACGTATTTGGTTTTGTAGCGACGGTCCGTGACGGTCTTGATCATCGCGTCAGAGATGTGTCCCACGCCGCCCAGGCGTGCAGCTTCCAGTGCAAGGTCGGCAGACGAAATGTCCACGCCCATGCCCCCAATCATGATGGGCACCAGTTCGTCACGGCCCATGTTCATGCGGAAGTCGTTCAGTCGTTTCATTGTGGTGGTGGTGGGTTGAAGCCTGGGGCCTGATTATCCGTGCAGTGCCTTTCACGGGGCTGAGTCCGATCAACTCATCCATTGCGGCGCGTGGGTCATCGGCTGTCCCCCGAGAGACGGCCAGAGCGCACAGCACCGCACTTGCCCTATTGCCCCCGCGCACGTTGCCTGCACACTGCTGCCTGTGGCGAGGCACTGGCCTGCGCCACAACAAACCACACAGTTTCAAAGCCTCGTCAGTTGAGTGACGCAGGCGCGCTTTTTTGAACACATCATGAGCCTGCGTTCCACCCTTGACTTTCTGCTGTACGACTGGCTGCAGGCACACCACCTGCCACAGCGCGAGCGCTTTGCCGACCACAGCCGCGACACATTTGATGCGGTTCTTGACACCTGCGAGCGGATCGCCCGCGACAAGTACGCACCCTTCAACCGCCTGGTGGACACACAAGAGCCCACCACCGTGACCGACCCCGATGGCGGACTGCGTGTGGTGCTGCCCCAGGCCACGCACGATGCGCACAAAGCCTACGCCGACAGCGGCATGCTCAGTGCGGCACAAGACTACGGGGTGGGCGGCATGCAACTGCCCTACACCATCGAGTCGGCCGCCAACGCGTTTTTCGCGCACGCGTCGGTCAGCATTGGCTCTGGCATGTTGACCACCGGCAACGCCAACCTGTTGATGGTGCACGGCACGCCGCAGCAACAGCAGGTGTTTGCCACCAAGGAATTTGCAGGTGTGTGGTCGGGCACCATGTGCCTGAGCGAGCCACAGGCGGGGTCCAGCTTGAGCGACGTGGTCACGCGGGCAGTGCCCGACGGCGATGCCTTCGCTGCCGACCCGCTGGGCCCGCGCTACCGCCTGCGCGGCAACAAGATGTGGATCTCAGCCGGTGAACACGAGCTGACCGAGAACATCGTGCACCTGGTGCTCGCCAAAATTCCCGACGCCGACGGCAAGCTTGTGCCCGGTGTGAAAGGCATCTCGCTGTTCATCGTGCCCAAAAAACTGGTGGACGCGGACGGTCAGTTGACGGGCGAGCGCAACGACGTGGCGCTGGCCGGGCTGAACCACAAATGCGGCTGGCGCGGCACCACCAACACCCTGCTGAATTTCGGCGAAGGCAAGTACCCGGTGCGCGGCGGCAGCGGTGCCATCGGCTACCTCGTGGGTCAGCCAGGGCGGGGGCTGCAGTGCATGTTTCACATGATGAACGAGGCCCGCATCGGTGTGGGCCTGGCCGCCACCATGCTGGGCATGGCGGGCTATCACGCCAGCCTTGAGTACGCCAAAAACCGCCCACAGGGCAGACCCGTGGCTGCCGGCGGCAAAGACGCTGCCGCGCCACAGGTCCGCATCATCGAACACGCCGATGTCAAGCGCATGTTGCTGGCCCAGAAAAGCTACTGCGAAGGGGCGCTGGCGCTGGAGTTGTATTGCGCCCGCCTGGTGGACGAACAACATACCGGCACGCCAGAGGCGGCCGATGACGCCCGCCTGCTGCTGGAGGTGCTGACACCCATTGCCAAAAGCTGGCCCAGCGAGTGGTGTCTGGAAGCGAACAGCCTGGCCATTCAGGTGCACGGTGGCTACGGTTACACGCGCGACTTTCCGGTGGAACAGTACTGGCGCGACAACCGCCTGAACATGATCCATGAAGGCACCCACGGCATACAGGCCATGGACCTGCTGGGCCGCAAAGTGCTGATGGAGCAGGGCAGGGGCCTGCAACTGCTGGGCCAGCGCATGAGCGCCACGGCCAAGCGCGCCCGCCAGCACCCGTCACTTGGCCACATGGCCGATGCGCTGGAGGCCGCCCTGCGCGACGTGGGGCATGCCACCCGCAATGCGTGGGCCACCGGCACCCCCACAGAAGCCCTGGCCAACGCCGTGCCCTACATGCAGGCGTTTGGGCACACGGTGCTGGCGTGGGTGTGGCTCGATGTGGCCACTACGGCGCATGCACAGGACCCGGATTTGAAGATAGCTAAGAACCAAGGCCTGTCAAGCGCTGGGGCCTATTTTTACCATTATGAGCTCCCGAAAATCGGCGCCTGGCTCAACGTGGTCAACCAACGCCAGATGGTGTGTGCTGCGCTGGCTGAAGACGCGTTCTGAACCGCCTCAGGCTTGTTGCTCGGGCAACACATATTGAGTTTGTCAATGGCAAACGGCTTCAGGTAACTCAGCGATGAATACCCGGTGCCAAAGTCATCGATCGACAACAGAACGCCGAGGTCTTTGAGCTGACGGATGGTGGCAGCGGTGAACTCCGAGACCTCCATGGCCAACGCATTGCTGCGCCAAAGCAGGCTCAAGCGGGCGGATGTTGTGCCTGAAACCGGGCTTTCAGTGCCTGCAGTTGCCCGGTGCTCAGGCGGTTGCCATGCTGGCTGACGACGGCTGCCGCTGTCAGGTTGCCCAGTTCGGCTGCCTGGGCATGGCTGTATCCGTGGGTGGCGGCGTACAGAAACGCGCCGGCAAACATGTCGCCCGCACCGTTGGTGTCCACGGCCTGAGCCGGCACACCGGGCACCGCTGTGACCTGCCCGCCTTCCAGCACCCAGCAGCCGAGGGGGCCGCGTGTGATGCACACGGTGCGCGCCAGCGGAGCCATGGCGGCCAACAAGGCCCTGGCATCGCCTGCGGCGCTGTGGCCGGTCCAGGCCTCGGCCTCGTCCAGGTTGGCAAACAGGTAGTCCAGGTCACCTGACCCCACGATGGCGTCCAGCCCAGGGCGGCAGAAGTTGATCATGCTCACATCGCTGAGCGTGGTGGCCAGGGCCACCCCGGCAGCTTTGGCCTGCGCACGGCCCTCCAGCGCGGCGGCCAGCCCTGTGGGCGAGGCTGGCAGGTAGCCTTCGATGTAATACACCCGCGCTTTGGCAATGTCTTTGGCGTGCAGGGCGTCGGTGTCCAGTTCCGCCGTGGCTCCCAGAAACGTGCACATGCTGCGCGCCGCGTCGGGCGTCACAAACACCATGCAACTGCCAGTCTGGCCGTGCGCCAAAGGGCCGTGGTTCAAATTGGTGGCCACCTGATTGGCAGCCAGGTCTTCGCGGTAGAACGCACCCAATTCGTCATCGGCCACGCGGCAGGAATAGAACGCATGGCCACCCAGTTGGGCTAATGCCACGACGGTGTTGCCGGCCGAGCCGCCGCCGGTGCGGCGCGCGTGCATGCCGTGCACCTGCGCCAGCAGGTCGGCTCGCCGGGGCGCGTCGATCAGTGTCATGCGGTGTTTTTCAACTCCCAGGGATTGGAGTTGGGCTTCGGTGACCTCGTATTCGGTGTCAACCAGGGCGTTGCCAATGGCGTAAAGGTGGTGATGCATGGGTGAAATTATCGCCCCCGCGACAAGCGCCAGTGGCAAGTGCCCAACACAATGCGCCTCCATTCAAAAACAGGAGACACGCATGGTTCGAACCACCCAGCAGTTGTTTGATTTGACCGGCCAGACGGCGCTCGTCACCGGCGGCTCGCGCGGGCTCGGGTTGCAAATGGCCCATGCGCTGGGCGAGGCGGGGGCCAAGGTCGTCCTGTCGTCGCGCAAAGCGGCCGACCTGGAGGAAGCCACCGCCGAGTTGCAGGCCGCAGGCATCGACGCCCGCTGGGTAGCCGCCGACTGTGCCGACGAGGCCGACATCGAGCGCCTGGTGACCGAGACGCTGCAACGCGTGGGCGACATCGACATTCTGGTGAACAACGCCGGTGCCACTTGGGGTGCCCCGGCCGAAACCCACCCGGTGGGTGCCTGGGACAAGGTGATGAACCTCAACGTGCGCGGCTACTTTTTGCTGTGCCAGCAGGTGGCGCGGCGCAGCATGCTGGCCCGGCAAGACGG
>JAIFMP010000153.1 GCA_020048405.1 Hydrogenophaga sp. | reverse complement strand
AGCGCCAAAAAACTTTCGTGGTACGGCAGGGCAGAGGCGCGCCAGTACTCGGTGATGGCGGTGTCCAGGTACATCAGGTAGTGCGCGTTGAACACAATGGCCTGCATGTCCACCTCGGCCCAGCGCACGCGCAGGCGGTGCAGCAGGCGGAAGTCGCTTTTGACGGGTAACGCCGGTTTTATTTGCATAGTGAACTGTTGAATACAGAAAAGCAACAGAGCTTGATTATCTTCATTCAATCAAACGACAAAAACCTGCCGCAGTGCGCGGCCCGCATCCTGGTGGGCCTGCCGGGCCTCCGGCAACACCCGGCCCATTTTGATGAACTCGTGCACCACGCCACGGTAAATTTCCAGATCCACTGGCACACCGCCCATGCGCAGGCGGTCAGCATAGGCCAAGCCTTCATCAACGAGCGGGTCGCATTCGGCCAAGCCCATCCAGCACGGGGCCACGCCGTCCACGTCAGGGGCCAGCAGCGGGGCAAACCACCAGTGCTCGCGATCGGCCTTGTGGGGGATGTAGTGGTCAAAGAAATAGTCAATGGACGTGCTCTCCAGCACAAAACCATGGGCAAAGGTCTTGTGTGAGGGGGTGTCCTGGTGGGCGGTGGTGCCGGGGTAAAACAGCATTTGCAGCGCCAGGGGAAAGCCCGCGTCACGGGCCATCAGCGCCACCACCGCCGCCAAGGTGCCACCGGCGCTGTCGCCCCCCACTGCCAGCCGGGTTGCGTCCAGGTTCAGCGCATGGGCCTGGGCGCGCAGGGCCTGCAGGCTGTCCCAGGCATCGTGCACGGCCGTGGGGTAAGGGTGTTCGGGGGCCAGGCGGTAATCCACGGACACCACGGCGCAGTGTCCCAGGTGCGCCAGGTGGCAACACAGGCTGGTGTGCGTGGCCACGCTGCCAATGGTGAAGCCGCCACCGTGGAAGTACAGCAGCACAGGCCAAGGCCCAGGCCCTGCGCTTTGGGGCACCCACAGTTGGGCGTGCAAGTTGGCACCGTCGCGCGTGGGCAGGCAAAGAGCCTGGGTGTGGGCCATCTTGTGGGCGGGCAGGTCGAGCACGCCCGAGCCCTCTTCGTAAAACGCCCTCGCCTGCTGCACTGTCATGGCGTGCATGGGTGTGCGGGCGGCGCGGGCCATGCGGTCCATCACGCCCCGCATGGCGGGGGTCAGCAACGCTTTGGGGTTGGGGTGGTGGCTCATGGAGTGGCGTGTTAAAGCACCACCAGGTGCTCGGGCTGTGCGCCCACCACCGTGCCGAGCGCAATACGGCCATCCAGCGTGACCAGCCTCGCGCTGTTGCGTACGGCCAGCCCAAGCAGATACACATCGGTGATTTGCCTGGGGCCGTGCAGGTTGTCGTGCTGAAACACAGCGGGCGACAGCAGGCTCACGTCGTCGGGGAAAAACCGGTGGGCTTCGGCCTCACACATGGCTTTCAGGTGCGCCATCACCTGCACCATGCCAACAGGGCTCGGGTAATTGGGTTGGGTCATGACGCGTACACACCCGTTTTGCGTGAGCGGGCAGCTGGCCCAACCCCACTCGGCATGGTCTGCCAACCAGGCCGATGCCGTGTGGTGGAACTGGTGGTCGGGGTCGAGCACGGCGATCAACATATTCACATCCAGCAATGCACGCATGGCGTTCAAATGCCTTCTTGTTCGCGCAAGGCGTTGACGGCCTCATTGGTCACGGCGTGTCCACGGCGGGGCAAAGGGACGATGCCGATTTGCCGTAACCGTTCGCTGTGCGCACTTTGTGGCTCCGGTACCTGTTCTGCTGGTACAGACACAGGTGTTTGCATCGCCTGGCGTGCCAAGTCGCTGAGTACCTGGCCCACTGTTTTGCCGTCACGGCGTGCAAAGTCTTTGGCCACAAACAGCACGTCGTCGGCAATGTCAAGGGTGGTGCGCATGATCAAGGTCTTTTCGTTGATGCGTGATGTTTGATGCAATGTATCACGCACCCCATCAAAGGCGTTGTCACTGTCAGGACTTGCCCCTATCGTTCCCGCCACAACGCTGTGTACATTGCCGCATGGCCCAAATTTTCTACATCACCCAAATCAATTTCGACTTCGGCGCACTGCAAACCCTCCAGGCCGAGTGCCAGCGGGTGGGCATGACCAAGCCCCTCATCGTGACCGACGCAGGCGTGAAAGCCGCTGGGCTGCTGCAACGTGCGCTGGAGGTGCTGGGCTCCCAACCCAGCGCCGTGTTTGACCAAACCCCCAGCAACCCCACTGAAGCCGCCGTGCGTGCCGCAGCCGACTTGTACAAGGCCCAAGGCTGCGACGGCATCTTGGCGCTGGGCGGCGGCAGCGCCATCGACTGCGCCAAGGGCGTGGCCATTGCCGCCACCCACCCAGGGCCGCTCAAAACCTACGCCACCATCGAAGGCGGCTCGCCGCTCATCACCGACAAAGTGGCCCCCATCATTGCCATACCCACCACCGCTGGCACGGGCAGCGAAGTGGCGCGGGGTGCCATTGTCATCGTGGACGACGGGCGCAAGCTGGGTTTCCACAGCTGGCACATCGTGCCCAAAACCGCCATTTGCGACCCCGAGCTGACCCTGGGCCTACCGCCCATGCTGACCGCCGCCACCGGTATGGATGCCGTGGCTCACTGCATGGAAACCTTCATGGCCGCGCCCTTCAACCCACCCGCCGACGGCATTGCGCTGGACGGACTGACCCGCGCATGGGCTCACATCGAGCGGGCCACCCGAGACGGCAACGACCGCGAAGCCCGCCAGAACATGATGAGCGCCAGCATGCAAGGTGCCATGGCTTTCCAAAAAGGCCTGGGTTGTGTGCACAGCCTGAGCCACAGCCTGGGCGGCGTGAACCCGCGCCTGCACCACGGCACGCTGAACGCCATGTTCCTGCCTGCCGTGATCGCCTTCAACGCCGATGCCGAAACAGTTCAAAAAGAAAAGCGACTGGAGCGCATGGCGCATGCGATGGGCCTGAAAAACGCATCGGATTTAGGCCCCGCCATCATCGAGATGAACGCCCGCCTCGGCCTGCCCACCGGCCTCGCCGCGATGGGTGTGGAAGGCGGCTGGTTTGACCGCATCATCAGCGGCGCGCTGGCAGACCACTGCCACAAAATGAACCCGCGCATTGCCAGCGCGGACGACTACCGCGCCATGCTGGACGCGGCGATGTGAATCAGAGGCTTTGAACCTGCCCCATGTCGGGCTTGTCCAGCCAAGCGGCAAACTCGTCAGCCAGTTGCTGGCTGGCGCTCACAGCACCGTTCCAGGCCTTCATGCGCCCGGCAAGGTCGGCGCCGTAGCGCGTGAAGTCGGTGCGGTCGGGCAGTTTGCCGTTGGGCAGGGTCTTGACCCACTCGGGGTTGGGGGCCAACACCAGCATGTGGTCAAGCGCAGAGGTGGCGCGGTGCCGCCACTTGAGCGCCTTGTCCAGCCAACCCGGCACCACGGCCTGCTGAAAATGGGGGTACAGCACCAGCCCAGGTGCGCGCCCCGGCGGGGTTTGGTAGTCGGTGATGCCGCCGTCCCAGTAGCAGCCGCCCGGCGCACCGGGAATGCCGGTGACGGGCTCCAAGGCAAACGGGATGCTGCAACTGGCCTGCAACGCGGGCATGAAGTTGTCGGTGTTCAGCGCCAGTTGCCGAGTTTTGAAGCCCTGTGTGCTGAAAGGCAGTGGCTGTGCCTCGGCTTCGCCGTCAAGTGCAGATGAAAACACCACCCGCTCCAGCCATGCTCCCAATGCCGGGCGGTGCACCGCGTTGCTGACAAATGCGCCGGCATAGCCCAACGGTGTGCGCCAGCGGCCGTTGTGTGCCAGCACATGCTGCCCGCGCGAGGTGATGACGTGCAGCCTGTAGCGGGGGTGGTTCAGCACCTCGGGCACACGGCCGCCGTAAAACGCCTGCAGGTTGGCGCCAAACGTGGCACTCACTTGGCTGGGGCTGGGCCACTTCTGGCCCGGCGGTACGTCGTAATGCTGGGCAATGTAGTCGCGCTCCAACCGCTCGAAACCGGCCACGGGCGTGGACAGGCATGCGGTGGCCATGCGCCACGCGCCGATGGAAGCGCCCACCAGGTCAATGGGTTGCTGGCTGCGCGGCAACCAGTGGCCGAACAGAAACTGGTCCAGCCTGCCGAGCAGCAGGCCTTTGGGCCCACCGGCTGCAGCGGGCACGCAAGAAACATGGTCGGGTTGCAGGCCGTGCGCCGCCAAGTGGGCGCGAGCGGCAGGGCCCGCGTACAGCCGCAACGCTTGCATGGCGGGGCGTCAGTTGGGAAGGCTTTCGCCCAGAAACTCCAGCGCAGGAATGCCGTCGCCCATGAGTGCATCGGGGTCCACACCCAACGCGACCCCCACAGCGTCAGGGTACGAAGCGATGCGGCTCGCCAGGTCGATGTCTGAGAAAGCCACGCGCGCACGCCAGGCAGCCAAGTGCACCACGGCAGCGATGGGTTCGATGTTGCTGTGCTCGAACGGGTCAAGCTGGTTTTCCAGCCCGGCGACCATGCGTTTGGGGAAGCGCCACTCGCGGGCAAGCGCCGCACCCACATCGGCATAGGTGTAGCCAAACAGGGCCATTTCGGTGCTGGCACGGCGCAAGTCAAAGGGCGCCATCTTGGCGTTCACCTTGGCCATGGCTTCGGGCATGCCAACATGCATGACCAGTTCGCCAATGGCGTGGATGAGGCCGGCGGTGTACACCGCGTTGTCTTCTACGCCCAATGGCGCGGCCACGTAGCGGGCCAGGTTGGCGGTGGTGAGGCTGTAGCGCCAGAACTGCTCCAGGTCAATGCCGGGGGCATGCACAAAACCGTCTTGCAGCAGCGCAGCCAGCGCCATGGCCCTTACTTTGACCAGGCCGAGCATGGAAATGGCTTGCCTCGGATGGTTGACCGGGCGCAGCAAACCAAAAAACGCCGAGTTGGCCTGCCGGATGATTTTGGCCGTCAACACGGGGTCGGTCTCGATCAGCTCGCCGAGCGTGTCGAGATCGGTGTCCTGGTTGTCCAGCGTTTCAATGAGCTGGCCGGCGACTTTGGGCGCAGGGGGCAGTGCTTTGGGTTGCCCCAGCAGGTCTTCAAGTTTCATGGGAACCGGTCATTCGATGAAAGCGCCCAGCTCGCCTTGGCTGGTCCAGTCTTCGGGGTCTTTGTCCAAGATGGAATCGAGGTCGAGGCCCATCACCAGGCCGACCATGTCGGGATAGGTGGCGGCCATCCCATTGGCGTCGAGTTGCACCTCCTGGGCACGTGCGCGCCACACGGCTATGTTCAGCACGCCCGCTAGCATTTCGTAGGTTTCGCCTTCAAAGGGTGCATGCAGGTTTTTGAGGGCATTGACGATGGAGTCGGGGAAGTTCCATTTGGCGGCGAAAGCCGCGCTCACATCTGCATAGGTGTAGCCCAGCGCCGACATCTCGGCTTGCGGGCGGTCAAGTGCCAAGGGCGGCACAGAAAAATCAATCCGGCGCATCTCATCGGGCATGCCCATGTGCATGACCAGATCACCCAGCGCATGCACGAGCCCTGCGGTGAATGCCAGCCCGGCGTCTTGCTTGACAACGCGTGCCAGTGAGCGGGCGATCTTGCCCACGTTCAGGCTGTAGCGCCAGAACTGTTCAAGGTTGACACCCTCCACCTTGCGGAACGCGCCACCCAGTGCGGCCGCCATGACCATGGTGCGCACATGAGCCAAGCCCAGGACGGCAGCCGCTTCCTGCACGCTGGCCACTTGCCGCTGCAGGTTGAAAAAGCTGGAGTTGGCCAGCCGCAGGGCGCGGGTGGTCAGGGCGGGGTCAGACGCCAGCAGGCTGCCAATGCGGCGCAGGTCGGGCTCGTCTTTGTCGAGCTCCGTCATGAGGTCAGCGACGGCCTCAGGGATGCTGGGCAATGCCCGGGGTTGGGCCAACAGGGCCTGGAGTTCCATAACCGGTGTCTTTCCGTTCAGATGTGCTGAAGCGGGAACGTTAACGCAAAAAGACCTGTGTTTTTCATGCAGAACCCGTGAATAGAGGGTCGGGTCTGCAAATTCACCGCTTCAGCCCCTGCAATTTGGCAAACGCAGATGCCATGGCCGAACCCTGAGGCTGGGCGGCGGGGCTCGCTCGTTCTCCACCCCTGTGCCGCCCGGCTGGCTCGAAGCGGTTGTCGCGGGGTGCGTCTTTGCGCTGTGGCGCAGCGTCAAGCTTCATGGACAGGCCAATGCGCTTGCGCGCCACGTCCACCTCCATGACCTTCACGCGCACGATGTCGCCGGTTTTGACCACCTCGCGCGCATCGGTCACAAATTTGTGGCTCAACTGGCTGACATGAACCAAGCCGTCTTGATGTACACCCAGGTCAATGAAGGCACCAAACTGCGCCACGTTGCTGACCGTGCCCTCCAGCACCATGCCTTCGCGCAGGTCTTTGATGTCGTCCACACCGTCGTTAAAGCGCGCCACCTTGAAATCAGGGCGCGGGTCACGGCCGGGTTTTTCCAGCTCGGCCAGGATGTCTTTGACCGTGATCACGCCGAACCGGTCGTTGGCAAACAGCTCGGGTTTCAGTGTTTTGAGCATGTCGGCCCGACCCATCAGCTCGGCCACCGGCTTGCCGGTTTTGGACATGATCTGCTCGACCACGGGGTAGGTTTCGGGGTGCACACCGGTCATGTCCAGCGGGTTGTCGCCGCCGCGAATGCGCAAAAAGCCTGCGCTTTGCTCAAAGGTTTTGGCACCCAGGCCACTGACTTCCATCAATTGCTTGCGGCTTTTGAAGGCGCCGTTGGCCTCGCGCCAGCGCACCACCGCCTTGGCCACCGTGCCACTGAGGCCCGACACCCGTGCCAACAGCGGGGCGCTGGCGGTGTTCAGGTCAACACCCACGGCGTTCACGCAGTCTTCCACCACGGCCTCAAGCGTGCGGGCCAGTTCACTCTGGTTCACATCGTGCTGATATTGGCCCACGCCAATGCTTTTGGGGTCGATCTTCACCAACTCGGCCAGCGGGTCTTGCAGGCGGCGGGCGATGCTGGCTGCGCCGCGCAGGCTCACGTCCACGTCGGGCATTTCTTGGCTGGCAAATTCGCTGGCGCTGTACACGGAAGCGCCCGCCTCGCTGACCACCACTTTTTCCAGCGGCTTGCCGGTTGCCACCGCGCCGGATGCGGCCAGCAGCTTCATCAAATCGGCGGCCAGTTTGTCGGTTTCGCGGCTGGCCGTGCCGTTGCCAATGGCAATCAGGTTCACGCCATGCTTCTGACAGAGCTTGGCCAGGGTGTGCAGGCTGCCCTCCCAGTCGCGGCGGGGCTCGTGCGGGTACACGGTGCTGGTGTCCACCAGTTTGCCGGTGGCATCGACCACGGCCACCTTCACACCGGTGCGGATGCCGGGGTCCAGCCCCAGCACCACACGGGGGCCTGCAGGCGCTGCCAGCAGCAGGTCGCGCAGGTTGTCGGCAAACACCTTGATGGCGATGGCCTCGGCACCCTCGCGCAAACGGGCAAACAGGTCGCGCTCGGTGGACAGGCTGAGCTTCACACGCCAGGCCCAGGCCACGCACTTGCGCAGCAGGTCGTCGGCCGCCCTGCCCTTGTGGCTCCAGCCCAGGTGCTGGGCGATCTTGCCCTCGGCCATGCTGGGCACGGCTGCCGATTTTTGTGTTGCTGAAACAGCATTACCAACAAGCGCTGGGGCCTTTTTTGGTTCGACATTCGGTGCCAAGTCAGGTGGCAGCAGTTTCACATCCAATAACTCCAATCCCCGGCCCCGGAACACGGCCAGAGCGCGGTGCGAGGGCACGCGGCCCAGGGGCTCGTCGTAGTCAAAGTAGTCGCGGAACTTGGCCACGTCGGGGTGGTTTTCGTCTTTGCCGGAGGCCAGCTGGCTGCGCAGCAGACCATCGCTCCACAGCCACTCCCGCAGCTTTTGCACCAGTACAGCGTCTTCAGCCCAGCGTTCGCTGAGGATGTCGCGCACGCCGTCCAGCACCGCTTGGGTGTTGGAAAAGTCGGTGCCCTCGGGTGTGCCAGCAGGTTTCAGGTAGGCCTGCGCTTCATCGGTGGGGTTGAGCGCCGGGTTGGCCAGCAGCGCGTCCGCCAGGGGCTCAATGCCTGCCTCGCGGGCCATCATGCCCTTGGTGCGGCGCTTGGGCTTGTAGGGCAGGTACAGGTCTTCCAGCTCTTGTTTGGTGGGCGCGGCTTCGATGGCGGCGCGCAGTTCGGGGGTGAGCTTGCCCTGTTCGGCAATGCTTTTCAGCACCGCTTCGCGCCGGTCGGTCAGCTCGCGCAGGTAGGCCAGGCGGGTGTCCAGCTCGCGCAATTGGATGTCGTCGAGCCCGCCGGTGGCCTCTTTGCGATAGCGGGCAATGAAGGGCACCGTGGCCCCGCCGTCCAGCAACTCCACCGCTGCCAGCACCTGGGCAGCCTTCACGTTCAACTCTTGGGCAATCTGGGCAACGATGGGGGTCATGTCAAGGGGGCAGCAGCTGAAAAAGGGGCGCAGTGTGCCACACGGGCCTGCTGAGCCCGGCTGGCCTGTGACACACTTGTCTGGCGAACATTCCAGGCACTGACCATGGCACACCCCCATTCAGCATCGGCTCTTCCCGACCCCGGCATGCAACGGCTCATTCAGAGCGAAGAACGGCTGCGCAGCTTGCTGGCGTCGGCGGCAGACGCGATCGTCGTGATAGACAGTTTGGGCCTCATCACCGAGTGGAACCCCGCTGCCCACCGCATGCTGGGGTGGACACCCTCAGAAGCACTGGGCAGCAATCTGGGTGACATGATCGTGCCGCCTGAGCACCGTGCAGCGCACCACGGCGGGTTGGCCCGGTACCGGTCCACAGGCCAGTCCAACATGCTCAATCAGGTGTTGCAGGTGCCGGCGCTGTGCAAGAGCGGACAGACCCTGACCGTGGAACTGACGGTCTGGCCCATTGGTGACGCAGCAGCAGCGCCCTCCTTCGGCGCGTTCATTCGGGATGTGTCGGAACGCAAGGCGCAGCAGGAGGCGCTGACCCAAAGCGCGGAGCGATACCGCCAGGTGGTTGAAAACCTCGGCGAAGGCATGGGTGTCATCCAGAACGGCGTGACTGTTTACGTCAACCCCCGCGCGGCCGAAATGCTGGAGCGCGATGTTGCCCGGATGGTGGGCTGTTCGTTTCTGGACTGGGTGCACCCCGCAGACCACGCCGTGGTGGCGGAGCGACAGCGGCGGCGGCAAGCCGGGGAAGCCGTGCCCGAGCGGTATGAATTGCGCTGTGTGACCGGTACCGGGCGGGTGCGCTGGATGTCCACACGCGCATCGGCACTGATGTGGGAGGGTCAGCCCGCCACCATGACCTTTTTCACCGATGTGACCGATCAGCGGCTTACCCTCGACGCCTTGCAAGCCTCTGAAAAGCGCTACCGCACGGTGGTGCAGCAACTGGGTGAAGGGATGATGGTCATTCAACGGGGCCACGTGACATTTGCCAACCCGCAAGCGGCGCAGCTGTTGGGGCGTCCACCCGAGTCACTGCTGGGCATGCCCGCGCTGGAAGTGGTGCACCCCGATGACCGGCCCGTGGTGGCCGAACGGCTGCAGGCCAGGGAAACAGGCCGTCAGGTGGACGTACAAACCGAGTTCCGCATTTTTCGCCCCGACGGCGCACAGCGCTGGCTCCACACCCACTCCAGCACCGCCGAGTGGGAAGGGCAGCCCGCCACACTCACGTTTTTTGCCGACCACACGCAGCAGCGGCAAATGATCGACGCGTTGCACCGGTCGGAAGAGCGCTACCGACTGGTGATTGAACACGTGGGCCAAGGGATGGTGGTGGTCAAGGGCGACCAGTTCGTGTTTGCCAACACACGGGCCTGCGAGGTCATGGAAATGACCATGGCCGACATGCTGGCGCGCGGATACCTGGAGCGCATTCACCCCGACGACCTGGGCATGGTGCAGGAGCGCCGCAGGCGGCGGCTGGCGAATGAGCCGGTGCCCAACCAGTACGACATTCGGCTGCTGATGCCCGATGGGCGGGTGAAGTGGATCGACATCGGCGTCACCCTGGTGCCGTGGGATGGCGGCATTTCCACACTCACCTTTTTCTCTGACATCACCGACCAGCGCCGCACCACCGAGGCCCTGCACCTGTCGGAAGAACGTTACCGCCAGGTGATCGAACACGTGGGTGAAGGCATGGTGGTGGTGCAGGGTGAGCGGTTTGCGTTCGTCAACAGCCGCGCGGCCGAAATTGCCGAAATGCCCATTGAAGACATGATGGCCCGCGGCTACCTGGAGCGCATTCACCCGGACGACCACTCACTGGTGCAGCAGCGGCGCATGAAGCGCCTGGCAGGCGAACCGGTGCCCAACCGGTACGAAATCAGGCTGCGGATGCCCGACGGCCGTGTCAAATGGGTGGACATTGGCGTGACCCTGGTGCCTTGGGAAGGCGGCACGGCCACGCTCACATTCTTCTCGGATGTGAGCGAACGCAAACTACTCGAACACAAGCTCACCAGCACCTTGGCCGAGCGTGAGATCGTGCTCAACACCTCCGTGGTGGGCATTGCATTCCTCACGCCCCAGGGGCGCTTTCGCTGGGCCAATCCAGCCATGCTGACTTTGTTCGGTGGCCAGGGAAACGGTCACTTTCACAGCATGGAGCAGGTGTACCTGGACCGCGAGCAATACCTCGACGTGGGTGGCGCGGTGGCACAGGCCATCCGCAAGGGCGAAACATTCCAGCGCGAGTTGCAGATGCGGCGCCTGGATGGCACGGTCATCTGGGTATCGCTGTCGGGGCAGGCGGTCAACCACGACAATTTGCTGGACGGCACGGTGTGGACCGCGCTGGACATCACCGACCGCAAAATGGCCGAAGAAGGCATCCGCATGGCGTTGGCCCAACAGCGGGAACTGAACGACCTGCGCAGCCGCTTCGTGTCGATGACCAGTCACGAGTTCCGGACCCCGCTGGCCACCATCCTGTCGTCGGCCGAATTGCTGCGGTTCTACGGTGACCGTTTGCCCGAGGATGAACGCCTGTCGGTCATTGCCAGCATCGAATCGGGGGTGCAACGCATGACCCAGATGCTCGACCGCGTGCTGATGCTGGGCCGCAGCGAGGCAGGCATGCTGGACTTCAAGCCGCGACAGCAAGACTTGGTGCAACTGTGCCGCCAGCTGTGCGACGAGGCGCGCAGCACACACGCCGGCCCTACACATGTTGTGGAGGCACAACTGCCAGCAGAACCGATTCACGGCTGGTTCGATGACAAATTGCTGCGTCACGCCCTGGGCAATCTGTTGTCCAACGCACTCAAATATTCACCCCAAGGTGGAACGGTCACGCTGGTGGTGCAAGCCCCACCGGGCCAGGAGGTGCACCTGGCTGTGCAGGACCAGGGCATTGGCATCCCGGCCGCAGAAATTCCGCACCTGTTCACTTCGTTCCACCGCGCCAGCAATGTGGGAGACATACAAGGCACAGGCCTGGGCCTGGCCATTGTGAAAAACGCCACCGAACTGCACGGTGGCACCCTCTCGCTGGACAGTGAATTGGGCCGTGGCACCTGCTTCAACATACGCTTGCCATGGCGCAACGGGGAAGCGCCATGACCGGGCACAGCCTCCCGCCCGACCCTCGGGCGCACGCTTCGCTGCGCATTGTGGATACGCAACGCAAGCCGGTCACTTGGGCGCTGCTGGCTGCGGTGGTGTTTTTCCTGCTGCTGGGTGGCAAGAATTTCTGGCAACAGGAATACGTGGTGGCCGGTCTGTGTGCACTGGCCATCGTGGTTGCTCTGCTGTATGCCCATGCCATTTACCGGCGTCTGCCCAACCCATTGAGCGATATTGCGCTGGCTTTCATCGTGGTGGGCGTGCTCGCGGTAACCATCCACAAGCGGGACCTGGTGGGTGTCCTGTGGGCCCCGCCGCTGATGTTGATGATGCATCTGGTGTCTCGGCGGCAGGTTTCCATCGGCTTTGACACCCTGGCCATGCTGATCGCAGCCGTTCACTGCTACCAGCACCATGACGTCGACACAGCCTTTCGGGTAACGGTCATTCTGCTCATCACCAGCGCGTTTGCCCACATTTACGCGCGCAACGTGGAAGGGCACCACCGTGTTCTGGACGAGCAGCGCGAACACCTCGACCTCCTGGTGCGATGCGCCGCCGTGGGAGGCATGGAATGGGCGGTTGACGACGAGCGCGCCCAGCCCTCCGAACGCCTGGCGCACTGGATGGGATTGCCGACCACACCTGGTGAGGCACCGCCGCGCATCCGCCTGCAGGACCTTGTGGCCGCCGAACACCGAGACGAGCTGGCACGTTTGCTGGCCGAACTGGTGCACGGGCACACCGAGCCACACGGCAGCCGGCATTCACCGCCGCAGGACTTGCGCGTGGTGCGCCCGGATGGCCAGGAGGTGTGGCTGCACGCGGAATTCATGGCGCTGTCCGATGCCGACGGCAAGCCCGTCAAAGTGGTGGCCACCTTCATCGACATATCGCGCCTGAGAGCCGCTGAGGCCGACACCCTGGCCGCGCTCAAACGCCAGCAGGAACTCAACGAACTGAGGGCACGGTTTGTTGCCATGACCAGTCATGAGTTCCGCACCCCGTTGGCGGCCATCCTGTCGTCCGCCGAGTTGCTGGACCACTACGGCGAGCGGCTGCCTGCAGATGAACGGCAGGCTGTGCTCAAGGGCATTCATGACGGCGTGCACCGCATGACTCGAATGCTTGACCGGATTTTGCTCATCAACAAGGCCGATGCACAAATGCTCGAGTGTCAGCCCCGGCCAATAGACCTCACCCACGTCATGACAGCGATTGCCAATGAAGTGGTGCCCGGCGGTGGGCCAGACCGCGAGCGCTTGCAGTTGCATGTGTCCCCGCCGGACATGCAACCCAGCCTGGACGCCAAACTGCTGCACCACATCATGGGCAACCTGATGTCCAACGCGCTCAAATACTCGCCGCCTCTGTCGCTCGTGACAGTGCAGGCTGTGCAGCTCATGGACGGGGTAGAGTTCAAGGTCGAAGACCAAGGCATCGGCATTCCCCAGAGTGATTTGCCGGAATTGTTTGAGCCTTTTCACCGGGGTGCCAATGTCGGCGAACGCAAAGGCACTGGTCTGGGGCTGACCATTGTGAAAAAATCCGCTGAATTGCACGGTGGACAGGTCAACGTCAGCAGCGAGGCGGGGCGTGGAACCCGTTTCACCGTATTCCTTCGGCAAGGAGAAACTGCATGAGCTACCGCATCCTGGTGGTGGACGACGAAGCCCCCATCCGCGACAACCTGTGCCGCTTTCTGCGCCTGGAAGGGCATGAGGTGCGAGAAGCCGCCGATGGTCTGCAGGCCATTCACACATTGCGCCAAGGCACCGTCGACCTGGTGTTGTGCGACGTGATGATGCCGCACAGCAACGGCTTTGAGGTGCTGGCTGCCATGCAGGCCGACGCTTCGCTGAAGCACATTCCCCTGGTGTTCCTGTCGGCCAGTGCAGAGCCGGAAAAACTCCAGGAAGGGCTGGCCATGGGGGCCAGGCAATACGTCACCAAACCCTTCAACCTCCAGCGCCTGCGCGAGTTGCTGACCGAGTTGTTGCCCGCCGTACCCGGAGAACACACATGAGCGCCCGCATCGTTTTGGCCGAAGACGAGCCAGACATCCGCCAGAACCTGCAACGCCTGTTGCGGCTGGAAGGGTACGAGGTATGGGCAGGCTGCAATGGGCGCGAAGCCCTCGACCTGATCCGCGAGCACCGACCCGACCTCGTCATTTCCGACATCATGATGCCGGAAATGACCGGGCATGACTTGGCGCGTGCGCTGCGCGTTGACCCGCTGTTCAGCCAGTTGCCATTGATACTGCTGACGGCGCGGGCCGACCGCCAGGACGTGCGCGAGGGCATGAACCTCGGGGCTGACGACTACCTCACCAAACCTTTTCAGCGCAGCGAGCTGCTGGAGAGCATCACGTCTCGCCTGGAGCGTGCGGCGGCGCGTCAGCGCCAGGTGCAGCAACTGGCGGCACAGCACCAGCACCGGGCTTACCACGACAGCGTGACCGAGCTGCCCAACCGCAGCCACTTCCTCCTGCTTTTGCAGGCCACGTTGCACAACAGCTTGCGCCAGGGCCTGGAACCCATGCTGGTGGGTGTTGCACTCGACAACTTGCCGCAAATGATGCAAGTGATGCCGACAGGCAACATCAACGCCTGCGTCTCAAACCTGGGGCAGAGAATGCGCACACTGGCCCAACATCTGGGCCAATTGACCGACAGCCAGGTGGTGCTGGCGCGCACCGCTGAAGACCGCTTCGTGTTTCTGCTGGACCGCAGCCAGGCACCCCATCGCGCCGCCGAATGGCTGCACCCTTTGTGGGAAAACTGCAGCGAGCCCCTGGACAGCCAGGGCGAGCGACATTACCCCAAGGTGGTGGTGGGCAGTCTTTGGTTGGATGAATTGCCCAGCACGCCCGACATGGCGCTGGCCCGGTTGGACATGGTGCTGGCCCAGGCACAGCGCCAGGCCGCCAGGCCCGTCTGTGCCCACTCGTGGCAATCGACCGCTGAGCTCCGCAACGAATTCCGGATGCACAACGCTTTGCACGATGCCCTGCCCCTGCAGGAACTCTCGGTAGCGTACCAACCACAGGTGGATGCAAGCACCCGTCAGGTGATTGGTTTTGAAGCCCTGATGCGCTGGAATCACCCCGAGTGGGGCGCAGTGTCTCCGGCACGCTTCATACCGATTGCCGAGGACAACGGGCAAATAGTGCCCATGGGGCAATGGATATTGGAGCAGGCGTGCAGCCAGGCAGCGGCATGGGCTGCCAGCTGGGCAGGTACAGGTTCGCCTCCACGGGTGGCTGTGAACCTTTCACTGCGACAGTTCGGGCACCCCGACCTGATCCGGCATGTGGAGCAAGCATTGGCGCACAGTGGCCTTCCCCCTTCCCTGCTGGAACTGGAGGTGACCGAGGGCACCGCCATGCAAGACCTGGCACACACGCTGCAGTTGCTCAACCGGTTCAAAAACATGGGGCTGAAACTCGCCATTGACGACTTCGGCACCGGCTACTCCAGCCTGGCCTACCTGAAGCGCTTCCCACTCGACGTGCTCAAAGTGGATCAGTCTTTTGTGCGCAACCTTTGCAACGACGCTGAAGACCGAGCCATCGCCAACGCTGTGATCAAACTGGCCCACGCGCTTGACATGGCTGTGATCGCCGAAGGGGTGGAAACCGAAGAACAGCATGCCATTCTTCTGGGCATGGGATGCGACCTTTGCCAGGGGTACCTCTTTGGCAAACCCACCCCGCCCGGAGACGTGCCCGCCCTGCGCTTGCCAGGCTTTGCCCTGCACCAGACGAGCTGAATTCAGGTTGAGCGGAGACCGGGTGCACCTCTTCTTGATATTGCTATTGCAGCCTGCTCGAAAAATTGGCCATCGAATACGCCCATCATTCGCTTTTGACCGGGAAATAGGTAAGCAAGGCGGCTACCTGGCCCACAGGAGGTGTTGCGCGTGAACAGACGTGCGGGGCGCAAGCTAAACTGCGCGAATGACCGAGACAAGCTCGCCCCCATTGTTCGACAGCGCGCAGTTGAGGGATTTGTTTGACGCGCTGCCAGATGGCATCTTTCTGTTGGACCCAGCCACATCCAACGTGTTGTATTGCAACCGGGCTGCTCACGAGGACCTCGGCTACCAAGCCGATGAAATCCTCGGCCACTCGGTGCTGAGCCTGCAAAAAGATGTCACGGGTTTGCCAGCGTGGGAGCTGATTGCAGCCGAGATCCGCAAAGCCAAACCGTTTGTGTTTGTGGGCCGTCACCGCCACAAGCTCGGACACGAGGTGAGCGTGGAGGTGTGCACCAACACTTTTTGTCTCGGCGAACGCGAGTACTTTCTGTCGTCGGCTCGCGATATCAGCCTCAGGGTCATGCAAGAAGCTGCCATGCTTGAGCGTGACGCACACGTGCGCTTTGCACTCAATGAGGCATCGGACGGCCTGTGGGACTGGAAGATACCCACACAGGAAGTTTTCTTCAGCCCGCAGCTCAAGCGGATGCTGGGCTATGGGCCTCATGAAATGACGCCCACTCTGGAGAGCTGGTCAGCAAACCTGCACCCTGATGACAAGCCGCGTGTGTTGCTGGTGCTGGAGCAACACATCAAGGGCCAGCGTGAACGCTTTGACGCGCAATACCGCCTGAAAAACCGCAATGGCCATTACCTGTGGGTGAACGACAGAGGTCGATTCTGCGAGCGCGATGCCACCGGACAGCCTCTGCGGGTGGTGGGCATGGTGCAGAACATCACCGACCAGAAAACCCTTGAGCTCCAACTGATGCGCCAGGCCTCACACGACAGCCTGACCGGGCTGCGCAACCGGGGCGACAGCGAAGCCACGCTGCAAAACCTGGTCGGCACTTGCCGGCGGCTCTCGGTGCCGCTGGGTGTTTGCATGTTCGACCTGGATCATTTCAAACACATCAACGACGTGCATGGCCACCTGGTGGGGGATCAGGTTCTGGTTCGGGCGGCCGAGCGCCTGCTCGGCCTGCTGCGCAGCACCGACAGCCTCTTTCGGTGGGGTGGCGAAGAGTTTTTGCTGCTGTGCCCCGGCTCAGGCGCTACCGCGCTGTTGCAATTGTTGGACAAATTGCGCAAAGGGCTTGCCAGTGAGCAGTGGGCAGATTTGGTGGGCACAGACTCCATCACAGCCAGTTTTGGTGCCGCGGTCATGCCTGACCACGGCGACACGCCCACTGCTTTGCTGTTGTCTGCCGACACCGCGCTGTACCGCGCCAAGGCTGCGGGTCGCAACCAAGTGGTGATGGCCAGCGCAGAAGACTGCGCGTCCTCTGGCCTTACCGCTATGTCGAGAGACTGAAACGGGGTCAGCCTCCGCGCAAGGCTTGGCGCAGTTTCACACCCACATCGGGGCGCTCGGCGAACGGGTCGCCCGGGTTGCTACCCTGCACCAGGTTTTGCATGCGCTCGGCCACATTGCCCAGCGCCTGGGGATGGCTGTAGATGTAGAAGCGGTTGGCCTCCATGGCGTCAAACACCATGGCAGCCACGTCGGCGGCAGACACTTTGCCGCTGCTGACGGCCTTGTCGCTCATGGCCTGACCGATCAATTGGCTCTGGGTGGGTTTGCTCGCCGCCAGTTCTGCCGGGCGGTTGCGGTGGCTGTGGGCAATGCCCGTGGGCACAAAGTACGGGCACAACACGCTGGCCCCCACCTGTTCGGTCACCAGTGCCAGGTCTTGGTACAGGGTTTCAGTGAGGGCCACCACTGCGTGTTTGCTCACGTTGTAGATGCCCATGTTGGGCGGGGTCAGCAACCCGGCCATGCTGGCGGTGTTGACGATGTGGCCCTGCCAGGTGGGGTCGGATTTGGCGGCGGCCAGCATGTGCGGCGTGAAGCAACGCACGCCGTGCACCACGCCCCACAGGTTGACGCCCAGCACCCACTCCCAGTCGGCCACCGAGTTTTCCCAGAGCAGACCGCCGCTGCCCACACCCGCGTTGTTGAACACAAAATGCGGTGCGCCAAAACGCTCCACCACCTCGGCGGCCAATGCGTCCATGGCGGCGGCGCTGGACACATCCACCCGCCGAGCAAGCACTTGAACGCCGGTGGCACGCAACTCTGCCTCGGCGGTTGCAAGGGCATCGGCCTGGACATCCACCAGCACCAGGTTCATGCCGCGCGCAGCCGCAATGCGGGCGCACTCCAGGCCAAAGCCAGACGCAGCGCCTGTGAGCACGGCGGTTTTGCCAGAGAAGTTTGAAATCACGGGGTGTCTCCTTGATGTTGAACGGGGCGCAGCATTTCCACGTGGGCAATGCCGTCCTCCATGTATTCGGCGCTGTCGGTTGTGAAACCGTGTTGGCCGTAAAAATTTTGCAAATGGGCTTGCGCCCCGATTCGAATCGGTTGCGAGCCCCACAGATTGTTGAGAGCGGTGCAGGCTTGGGACATCAGCGCGTGGCCGAGCGCCCTGCCACGCCCAGCGGGTGCCGTGACCACGCGGCCCACACTGACCTCGGCAAACGCCAGGCCTTGGGGCACCAGCCGCGCATAGGCCATCAACTGGCCACTGGCGTCCTGGCCCAAGAGGTGGTGGCATGCGGGATCGAGCCCATCCGTGTCCTGGAACACGCAGGTTTGCTCAACCACAAACACGGCGGAGCGCAGTTGCAACACCGCGTAAAGCTCGGTGATGCTCAAGCCTTCAAAGGGCAAGCAGCGCCACTGCACCAGGGCCGCCGCACTGGTCAAGCCGCTGCCCTCAGCACGTAACCGACCCGGGGAAAGTGCACCCGCACGGTGCCTGCCCGCTCGTCGTGTCGCTCCAGCGTGTAGCGGGTGCGGGTTTCTGCGAGCAGCGTGCCCTCGGTCGTCTCCTGACCAAAGCTCTCGGCAGCCACGGTGACACGGCTGCCCAAAGGCAAACCGTGGTCGTCCTGGAACACCTCGTCCCGACCGAAAATAGCTTGATCAAAACGGGCTCCAGCGCTTGATGCGCGTGCACTGTCAGCTATGGCTTCTGTGCTGTTGCTTTTGACCATGTTGCCGTGGCCAATGGCTTTCATGCGGGCCAGCCAGGCCCCCACGGCGGGCGTGGCCTCCAGAATGTGGGCCACAGCGGGCACGCGCTGCTGGGTGAACCACAGGGGGTGGTACGCGGCAAAGTCGGCCAGGCTGGGCGCAGCGCCCAGCAGGTACGGCGCGTTGCCTGCACCTGCCTCGCCGGCCTCGTGGAGCATGTCGGCCAGGCGGCGCAAAAAACTCCTGTAGGCGCTGGTGGCGTCTGCAGGGCGCACCCGGGTCATGCCGGTGGACATGGCGGCGCGGTCGGCCCCAAAAGCCTTGATGGCCTCGGGTGGTGCACCTTCAAACAGCTGCTGCATGCCCGCTGGCTGAAAGTTGTAGCCCATGGCCACCCAGAACAACTGGTGGTCGGCCCACTGGGCCACCACGCGGTTGAGGCCACGCTGGCCATGCGGGAAAAACCCCGGCGCAGCAGGGGCGAGGTGCTCCAGCACATCGGCCATCAGGCCGGTGTCGCAGAACACGTCGTTGCCCACTTGCAGCAGGGGCACCCTGCGGTAGCCACCGGTCAGGGCCACCACGTCGGGCTTTGGCATGACAGAAGGCACGATGACCGACTGCCACGTCAGCCGCTTGTGCCCCAGCATCAGCCGTGCCTTTTCGGCAAACGGCGACATGGAGTAGTGGTGCAGGTAAATGGTGGGCACAGCCATGGCGCACTCCGTCAGACGAGTTTGACCAACTGCTTGCCGAAGTTCTTGCCTTTCAGCAGGCCCAGAAATGCCTCGGGTGCGGCCTCGATGCCTTGGGCGACGGTTTCGCGCGGGCGCAGCTTGCCGGTGGCCACCAGGGTGCCCAGCTCGGTCAGGGCTTCGGGCCAAACTTCCATGTGTTCGCTGACGATGAAGCCCTCCACCTTCATGCGGTTGACCAGGATCAGCGCTGGGTTGGCCATGGGCAGGGGTGCGCCGTTGTAGCCTGCAATCATTCCGCACACCGCAATGCGTGCAAAGGCGTTGGTGCGCAGCAGCACGGCGTCCAGCACCATGCCACCCACGTTTTCAAAGTAGCCGTCGATGCCATCGGGGCAGACGGTTTTCAGGGCTTTGGACAGGCTGATGTAGTCGGCGTGTTCCTTGTAGTCCACGCAGGCGTCAAAGCCCAGCTCGTTCACGGCGTAGGCGCATTTGTCGGGCCCACCGGCAATGCCCACCACGCGGCAGCCGCGCGCTTTGGCCAGCGCGGCAAAGGCGCTGCCCACCGCACCTGTGGCAGCACTCACCACCACGGTTTCGCCCGCCTTGGGGGCAATGATTTTCACCAGCCCATACCAGGCCGTCACGCCGGGCATGCCCACCGCGCCCAGATAGTGGCTCAGCGGCACATGGGTGGTGTCCACCTTGCGCAGGCTGCCGGGCACGTTGGCGTCGACAACGCTGTATTCCTGCCAGCCGCCCATGCCCACCACCTTGTCACCCAAGGCCAGCTTGGGGTGGCGGCTTTCGACCACCTCGCCCACGGTGCCACCGATCATCACCTGGCCCAAAGGTTGTGCGGCGGCGTAGCTTTTGCTGTCGTTCATGCGGCCGCGCATGTAGGGGTCCAGGCTGAGATAGTGGTGGCGCACCAGTACCTGGCCCTCGGCCAGAGCTGGGGTGTCGGTGGAGACGAGCTTGAAGTTGGTGGCCACGGCTTCGCCCACGGGGCGGTTGTCAAGCACGATTTGGCGGTTTTGGGTCATGGAAAGCTCTCGGTTGGGTGTCAAACAATAAATAGCAAACTATTCAATACAGATAAGCGGAAGGTGCCAATTTGAATGAATATTCAATCGGTGGGTGGTGAGTTCAGCGAGTTCACGCTGCGCCGGCCGGTGGCCAGACGCGGCACGTACTTGAAGGTGGCAGTGGCATGGGCACACAAGCGTCCGCGCGCATCGAGCACGCTGCCCTCTGTGAAGGCCATGGTCATGGTGCGGTGCAGCAGCCGGCCCTTGGCCAGCAATGCACCTCCGTCGCCTCGCATGGCCTGCATGAAGCTGGTTTTCATTTCAATGGTCACGCAGCCCATGTCGGCCTCAGCACCGCTGAGCACGCTGCGGGCTGCATGGGCCATGACCACATCCAGCAGGGTCATGCTGGCGCCGCCATGCACGACGCTGAACGAGTTCAGGTGCTCAGGCCGCACGGCAAACCGGATGTCGGCCTCGCCCCCCTCAAAACGCAGCAGCTCGAAGCCGAGGTGTTCAACAAAGGGAATGTGGATGGGGAAAGTCATGCGGGCATCTTCGCCTGTTCAGAGGGGCGTCAGCCGCCGATCAGGGCACTCACGCCGCCGTCAACCGCCAGCCACTGACCGGTGATGTGTTTACCCGCATCGGACGCAAACAGCAGGGTCAGGCCCTTCAGGTCTTCATCGTCTCCCAGACGGCGCAGTGGCGCGTGGCTGGACAGTTCTTCCACACCCAGGCGCGCCAGCGTGCCGGCCGTCATCTTGCTGGGGAAGAACCCTGGGCACACGGCATTCACCGTGATGCCATGTGGCCCCCACTCGCATGCCAACGCCTTGGTGAAGTTGATGACCGCGCCTTTGGACGTGTTGTACGCCAGCGTCTGCATGCCGCTGGGGTTGCCGCCCAGCCCGGCAATGCTGGCCACGTTGATGATGCGGCCGCGCTTTTTGCCGTCTTGCCGGGCCAGCATGCTGCGCCGCGCCACCTGCTGGCACAGCAAAAAGTAGCCGCGCACGTTGAGGTTCATCACCTTGTCCCAGG